>DCBH01000130.1 GCA_002313415.1 Flavobacteriales bacterium UBA1112 | reverse complement strand
TTCAGGCGCTTCTTCCGCTTTCACGTCAGCTTCAGGCGCTTCTTCTTTTTCCTTGGTGGCCGCTTTGTCACTTTGCCGTTCATTGAGCCCTTCTGCAACTGCGCCTACGACAGCGTCGATCACAGCCACAATGGATTTGGTGGCATCGTCGTTGGCCGGAATTACAAAGTCAACATCACGAGGATCACTGTTCGTATCGACGATGGCGAACACGGGAATGCCGAGCTTCTTCGCTTCTGCCAAGGCAATGTGCTCTTTCATCACGTCCACGATGAAGATGGCTGCGGGGATGCGATTCAAATCAGAAATCGAACCCAAGTTTTTTTCAAGCTTGGCGCGTTGACGGCTCACCTGCAAGCGTTCTCTCTTCGACAAGGTGGCAAGCGTACCATCTTTTTCCATTTTGTCAATGGTGCTCATTTTACGAACCGCCTTACGAATGGTCGCAAAATTGGTCAGCATGCCTCCCGACCAGCGCTCGGTGACATAGGGCATACCCACGGCCTTCACGCGTTCAGCGACAGACTCTTTGGCCTGCTTTTTGGTCGCGACAAACATGATTTTTTTGCCGCTCTTGGCAATCTGCTTCAATGCTGCGGCCGCTTCATCAACCTTGATGACGGTCTTGTGAAGATCAAGAATGTGAATGCCCTTCTTCTCAGCGAAGATGTACGGGGCCATGTGGGGATTCCACTTGCGCTTGAGGTGGCCATACTGGGCCCCCGCTTCAAGCAATTGTTCAAAAGAAACTCGAGACATGATGATGTTTACTTTCCTGGGTTAAGCAACGAAACAGTAGCTGAAAACAGGTCTGTGACGTTTGGATTCTAAACTGAGATATAAGAAGAGGCAACCCCTCTTGATTGCGATTAGCGCTTGGAGAATTGCTCCTTTTTCCGTGCTTTCTTTTGGCCATACTTTTTCCGCTCCACCATGCGCGGATCTCTTGTTGTCAGACCCTCTGCCTTCAGGGAAGACTTCCATTCTGGGTTGACTTCAATAAGAGCCTTCGACACGGCGAGACGAACGGCTTCAGCCTGACCAGTAATTCCTCCACCATACACATTGACGTTCACGTCATACTGACCCTCGGTTTCTGTGATGGCAAAGGGTTGATTCACTTTGTATTGTAAAACACCGGTGGTAAAATATTCAGCAGCAGGGCGTTTGTTTACCGTCACTGCGCCCTTTCCGGGCTTCATGTAAATGCGGGCAACGCTCGTTTTGCGGCGGCCAGAAGTGTTGATGACGTCCATTAGGCGTTCAATTGAAATGGAGTGGGTTGCTGAGCTTCATGTTTATGGTCGGGACCGACATACACATGCATGTTGCGGAAAATCTCACGACCTAAGCGATTTTTAGGCAGCATGCCTCGCACAGCCTCTTCCAAAACAGAAAAGGGCTTCCGCGCCAGCTGCTCCTCAGCGGTGCGAACCCGCTGACCTCCTGGGTAACCCGTGTAACGGATGTACTCTTTGGTTTCCATCTTGTTGCCCGTAAGCACAATCTTCTCCGCATTCACCACCACCACGTAGTCGCCGCAATCGGCGTGAGGGGTAAAGTTGGTCTTGTGCTTGCCGCGCAACAACGTGGCAATCTGGGTTGATAAGCGCCCCAAGGTTTGACCTTCGGCATCTACCAGCCACCACTTCTTATCTGCGTTCTCTTTGTTGATGGAACGCGTTTTGTAGCTCAAAGTATCCACAGCGTACGGATTGCGTAGTTGAGATTCCCCAAAATTTAGGGGTGCGAAGATAGGAAATGATGTGGACAACCCAAGCCTTAACGTGGACAAACTTTCGCGGATCGCTTGTTTTTCTCACGAGCCGAGACCCTCTTTCTTCCTGCTTTTTACTTTTTTCAACCCCAGATCCAAAGTCATAAGCATGGTGTGTTCTTGGATTTGGCGCCTTGTTCGCACACCTGACTGAAACTGATATCCTACAGCAACATGACGACGTTTGGTCACTTTCTTGTCCAAAACCACACGACCTCGTAAAGCCATCAAACCAAGATTGCGAGATGACGTCAGGCTGTTTTGCGGACCAAAAAATGATTCGATGGAGGGAATCACCTTCCAGCCTTCAGGAAGATCTTGGCTCCATTTGACTTGCATTCGCAAGCGTGCACGATCCCATGGTCGAAGCCATAGACCTCCAACCTGGTGCCTCATCCGCAATTGAATGCGATTGTCTCCAATGTCCCTTCTCCATTTCACTGAGGTAGCCCAGCGCCATGAAGCTACCCACCCCCCCTCCGCGGGCCATTCCACCCCCGAACGCCATGTTCCATCCAGAGACCATCCTGGCAAAGCGGTCAACCCATTTCCCAGCCTCACATCCACAATTCCCTCACGCCATTGAACCGCCTCTGTCGCAGTTCGGGATTGGCCAGAGGCAGACCAAAACCAATCGTTGGGTAATTTTTGTTCCGTTCCAACCGACAGCCACACTGCTGGAGCTTGGGCATTCAAAACAACCGGTGTACACCACATCAGAGGTATACCTAACACAAACAGCCAATGTCGCATGGGACGCCTCAGAGGTCTTTGAAAATGCGAATGGTGTCTAGAACCACCGTCTCTGTGGCCGACTCAATGGTTAGATGCCGGACGACAGCCATGTCTCTTGGGGGTGTGACGCCTGAGGTGTCTTCGCTGTACACGTAGACCGTGTACTCGCCTGGTCGCAACCATGGGAACACAAAATTTCCCTCGTGATTGGTCTCTATCTCATCATCGGGTCCCACATTGTCCCCGTAAATCAGAAAAACATTTTCATCTGCCGCCGGATAAGCGGGGTAGGCTGTATTGGGGTCATTCAGCAATACGCGAGCCTCCTCCTGAACGTGACCGACGATACTTGCCCTCCCCCCTTCTCCCGGGGCTTGGGTGCAGGAGGCGAAGACGCATGCCGCAGCCATCGCGATAAAAAAGAGCACTCTGATGTTGAAGGAAATTGGCTTCATAAGGTCAAACATACGTCTGCCGACGCGCTAACTTGCGGCCCATGCATCCCTCTGACCATTTTTCGCCACCGCAAGGACTTCCGGCAGGGGAAGGTCGCCTTGAAGTGATTTGTGGACCCATGTTTTCAGGCAAGACGGAAGAGCTGATGCGCCGCATTCGTCGTGCACACATCGCCAAACTGCCTGTCGCTCTCTTTAAACCTGCCACGGATACGAGATACGACACAGTCGAAGTGGTAAGTCACGACAAAAACTCTATGAATTCTACCGTCGTGAAAAGCAGCAAGGCACTTTGGAAACACATCCAAGACGCAAGTCAGAGAGAGCCTGGCCGTCGCGAAGGTTATTCCATCGTCGCCGTGGATGAGGCGCAGTTTTTCGACGAGAATCTTCCGCAAGTGTGCAATGCCTTGGCGAACCAAGGCTATCGCGTCATTGTTGCCGGCCTCGACCTAGATTATGAAGGTCAACCTTTCGGGCCCATGCCACGGCTTCTGGCATTGGCTGAGGAGGTCACCAAATTGCACGCCGTCTGTGTCGAAACTGGTCGCGCTGCCCACTTCTCTCATCGCATCGCCGGCGGCACCGACCAAGTTGAACTTGGATCACAGGACCGATACATTCCCTTGGCCCGCCACGCCTACGTGACTGCGAAGCAATCTGCCGTGGAATGACTGGCCGTGGGTGGTCGGTAGATGCATGGCGCCAATGGGGAGCAGCCTTTGCCCTTTCCCACGACGGAAACTTCTTCGAGCACGGCCCCGAAACAGGGTTGCTGCGTCATGTGAGCACAGACACGCGAACGCAAACCCAACCTTCAAAATCCATTTTCTTCGCCCTTGTCGGGCCTTGGCACGATGGGCATGATCATCTTCAAGAGGCGTACGATGCCGGGGTCCGAAGGTGGGTCGTTGGGCGGATTCCTCAAAAATCGGTCCGTTGGACACAGGACAGTGATGTTCTGGTCGTTCCCGATGTCATTCTCGCATTGCAGCACTTGGCCCTCACTCAACGCCACACTTTCCATGGACCGGTCTTGGCCGTCACTGGGAGCAACGGGAAAACCACTGTGAAAGAGTGGATTGCATCTCTTTTGTCTGAACGCGTAGCCATCCATCGAAGCCCGCTCAGTCACAACAGCCAACTTGGAGTCCCTCTCAGCGTGTGGTCTATGGACGAACATCACGACATTTCCTTGATTGAGGCGGGCATCAGCATGCCCGGAGAAATGGTCAAATTGCGCGAATGCATTTGCCCCACTGAAGGAGTTCTCACTCATTTGGGCGAAGCGCACCTAGACAACTTCGAAAACGCCGAGCATTTGGCTC
>DCBH01000118.1 GCA_002313415.1 Flavobacteriales bacterium UBA1112 | reverse complement strand
CCCAAGGGAATTGCTGCAGCAATGACTGGCATGCCGAGGTAGTCCTGATGCTCACCAAAAAGGCACACGCGCCCAGGGGCAAACGATACAAAGGGTGGTACGGCTTCCAACACGTCAGGATTTGCGATGGAGAAGCAACACTCCGCCAGCCGCCGTCATTGCAAACGCAAGCAACAGGGCACCGCGAACAACGTGTCCGTATAAGACGAAGCCGGTGGCCATGAGTACGCCATAAACTGCCAGACATCCGAAGAAAGCTTGAGCCAAACCAAGACCAACAGATGCGTCTTTTGACGTCGTGGTTAACCCAAGGCCACGCCATCCCGGACCTGATACTCCTGTTTTCTCCACGAAAGCTTGGAGCACTTCAATTTTTTCTGGAGGAAACAACCATGCACTGACAAGCCATCCCAGCGTTGTAATGGAAGTTCCCAATATGAGCTTTTCCCAATCCAACAATTCAGGGACCCAGTCTGCTGCCGACGCCGCCAAGGCATCGTGAATCCATGTGAAGTAAGCAGCAACGGCGAGAGAAATGACCATGGCGGCAATCTCTGTGGCCGCAGAAATGCGCCACCAAAACCATCGCAACAAAAACAGCCCCCCAGTACCCGCCCCCAACAAGAGCAACAGATTGAACGCTTGACTTGCGTCGGTCAGGATGAGTCCAAGGCCGGCACCCAACAACAATGAAACTCCTGTTGCCAATTGACCTGCCACCACGCGCTCGCGCTCCGAAGCCTCCGGCTTTACAAAACGTCCATAGAAATCGTGAACGAGATAACTCGCACCCAAATTGAGCTGCGTACTCATGGTACTCATAAACGCCGCAAGCAAAGACGCCGCCACCAGTCCAAGTAAGCCGGGGGGCAACAACGACAACATGGCGGGATACGCGAGGTCGTGTCCAACTTTGTCCTCCGCCACGTGCGGAAAAGCCTCTCGCAGGGCATCCAAGTCAGGAAAAACCACGAGTGAAGCCAGTGCAACCAATATCCAAGGCCACGGCCGGATGGCGTAATGCGCCACATTGAAAAGCAAAGTTGCACCCACGGCATGACTTTCATCCTTGGCAGAAAACATGCGCTGGGCAATGTATCCACCCCCGCCGGGCTCTGCCCCTGGATAGTAACTCGACCACCATTGAACCGCAAGGGGAATCAACAACATGGGAATCCATGAATCCGCATCAGACAAATCGGGAAGCAGCGCAAGTCGAGGCGTGACTGAAGGGTGCGTAAGCAACCCCTCCAGGCCACCAATTTGTGGCAATTCCAAAATCCACCACGCCGCCCAAACCGAACCCACCATGGCCAAGATGAACTGAACGAAATCAGTCAGAATAACCGCACGAAGACCACCGAGCACACTGTATGCCAAAGTGATGCTACACGTGACGAGTAAAGTCAGCCATCCTGGCCACCCGAGCAAAATACCTCCGAGCTTAATTGCCGCCAAGCTCACCGTAGCCATGACCAAGACATTGAAGACCAGTCCCAAATACAAGGCGCGGAAACCGCGCAAGAACGCCGCAGAGGTTCCACCGTAGCGCAACTCGTAGAAGCTGATGTCGGTGAGAACCTCAGAGCGTCGCCAAAGCCGAGCGTAGACAAAAACCGTGACCATGCCCGTGAGCAGAAAGGCCCACCACGCCCAATTCCCCGCCACTCCCTGTTGTCGAACCAAGTCCGTCACCAAATTGGGAGTGTCCGTGCTGAATGTGGTCGCAACCATGCTGATGCCCAGCAACCACCAGGGCATGTTTCGACCTGCCAAAAAGTAGCCTGCGGAATCTGTTTTGGATTGTTTACTCGCCCACAGTCCCACACCCAATGCCAAGGCGAAATAAGCCCCAATGAAAATCCAGTCCAATGCGGTCAACTGCATAAAAACAAGGATACATCACGTGCAGTCCACGCCCTCTCTTCATTCGCATGGAGTTCCAAACAATCCAAGAAGACCGAGCAAGTCTGCCACAGTGACCACCCCGTCTCCATTGAGGTCCGACGCACAAGACTGTGCACATTCAAACTCGGAGAGCAATTCGAGGATGTCTGCCACCGTAACGCCCCCATCAAAATTGAAATCCCCAGGGCAGCCGACAGATGGAGGAGCATCGACATCATAATATGGCGGCACCTCAGGATAAGACTGACATACTTGACGACTTGTGAATCCAGTCACTGCTGCGCGTGTCAAATCGTAATAAGTGTCACTGGTCACATGAGGTACATGTCCCGCACCTTCAAAAGTGACAAGCCGATGATCCAAGCCCACCTCCGCAGCACGAATGTGGACGGGCCAACTTCCATCCACCTCGATCACATTGATGCCAAACAAGGAAATGGTGCTTGTGCCGAAGGGGACAGTGCCGTCAGCAGTGCCATGTGTGCTCACGACGGGGACATCCCCCGCATCGATCCAATCTGCCTCTCCAATGGCACCAGAAATGTTGACGATTGAAAGCACATCCGATGAATAGCCCTCATTTCCACTCATGCCTTCCAATCCACCACCGAGCCCTGGCTGTGTCAAGTCAATGATGTCCGGAACTTCAGACAATTCGTCGATGTATGCCGCATGAAGTGCGATAAAGGCGCCTGCGGAGGACCCGCCAAGCACAATTCTATCTGGATCAATGCCCCATACGTTTCCCTGCTCCGCGTGAGTCTTTCGGAAATACCGAACCGCAGCCTTGGCGTCATGCACTCCGCGGAGGACCGATTCTTGCAACGAGGTCTCGAGATCGAACACATTGTCGATGCCAAGTCGATAACTGATGGAGGCCGCAACATAGCCCATGCGCGCCAAATCTTCACACAACGGGACGACATCAGAACCTGCGTTGCTTCCGGCAAGAAAAAAGCCTCCGTGTGCTAGAATCACAACCGGCCGATTGGACACCTCGTCGCCTGCAGGCATGTATATGTCCATGTCCAAGGCTTCATCGCTTCCCGAAGAGCCCACGTTTGAACCATAAATCACCTCATACGACACACTGACTTCTTCAAAGATTCGATATCGGTAACGGACACCGTCACATTGCGACCATGCTCCAAGGCACCAAGTCAAAGCCACTGCACAAAGCAATTCCTTACCCATGCATCGAACCAATTGAAGGTTTCAAGGCAACAACCCACGTCTTGTCTGAGTTGCAGCTCTTCATCCTTGACTTCATCCCTTCAATTGCACTTACTGCACTGCAAGACGCGTAGAGGTTACAACACCATTAAAGGCAGTCACAACCACATGATACATGCCAGGGGCCAACGTTCCAAGCTCGAGTTGAGAAACGCTTCCTTGCTGCAACACATCGACATCAATTTGGCGTCCTCCGGCATCCAGCAATTGGACCAAATCGGTGGGTTCCAAACCTCGAATCCACACTTGGTCTCGCGCTGGATTGGGCGTCAACATCCACCTTCGGATGTCTGCATCACGAACTGCATCTCCACCACTCAGAGCATTGATGATGCCACGGAATTCCTGGTGGTACAAATTGGCAACCCTCGCATTGTGCACGATCACCGTGTTTTCGTCATTGACATTTTCAGCACTCGAGGACCAGTTGTGAGAACCCGTGATGACCATAGGATCGGACTCCACGGCACTGTGGTCAATGATGCAGTATTTGTGGTGGCAATCCCCACTGATGTCGTGATGATAAGCTTGGACACCATTGCTGATCAAGTTGTCAAATTCACTTCCAGTGACATTCACTTGCTCAATCACCCCAATAGGGCTGACAAAGAAGCTTTGATTGAGTTCGACAATGGCGTCACCCAGGTCATCACGAGTCAAGGTCAACAAGGCAAACTCAAAGTTTGCATTGGCTGCCTCGATTTCAGCTTGGATGGCGGCCGTCGTTCCGTCAGACGGAGAAAAATACAATTCCACGGGACTACCTCCCACGACAAAGTCGACGGGCGTATTCCACGTTTTGTCAGTGCCAAACCTGGCGTTGGCTGCATTCGGCGTCATCCCTTCAGCACCCCACATTTCTTCAAATTCCAACTCATACGCACGCGCCAAACTTTGATCTTCAAGCACAATGACGTTGTTCAAGTCGCTCACCAACTGACCTGTGGTCAAATTTGTAGAACCCGTCAACACAAACGCAGACTCTGCATGGTCGGCATCTCCTATGATGAACTTGTTGTGCATGCCGCTTCCTTCACCATCGGTACGCGGATGAACCACCACAGAAGCATCCAAACTGGATAGGCCAATGTTGGCATTTTGACCCTCGTAGATCCAACGAATTTGAACCCCATTTGCCGCAGCCGCATTGACCGCATCCTCTACCGTTTGATCGTTCAAATTGTAGGCAGCAACATCCAAAGTGTACTGGGCACCCATGATCCAAGCCGCCACAGTGTCATTCATATCTGCACCCAAAGACAAAGCCAACTCATCCGTAGCTACACTGTGATCGACTGGGCCGTTAAAATACACGTGAATGTCTCCCGAACTCTCGGAAACCGTGGCATAAGGACGAATGGCAGACGATGCAGATGAACCGTCCTCGAGGGTACACACCGCTCGCGCGTAAACGATGGTACCAGGTTCCAGACCCGTGAGCGATGCGGTGTGCGTTGGCGTGTTGGTCCCGCCAGGCGTCACTTCTCCCAAGGCCTCAGTCGTTCCAAACTCAATTACACCGTCACAAGCAAGGTCCGTCGTCCACGACAAGGTGAAACTGGTCGTGGCCATGTCAGATTGAATGACCGGAGAAGTGAAACACAACGCGGATGCAGGAATCAAGTCCACAGGCCCGCGTGGCAACAACTGGTAGCCGCCGAATCCGTCAAAAGAGAATTGAGAAACGATGCCGAGCATGTCCACTTCACATCCGGTCAACTCCTCCCCAACCAACGTGTTGCTCGTTCGAACATAAATGACTCCAAATTCACCCGAAGCCGTGAAGTCGTAAGTGTTGTTCCCCGTGATGAATGTGCCCGCCAACGGAAAGGTTACTCCATTGATGCGCACAAGTTGACCCTCGAGATTTTCTCCCATTTGAGCTGGGGTGATCTCCAAGGGCTCAGGCAATTCGCCCTGACCGAAAAAAGACACTTCTGTGAGATTTGGACCCACTTCAAGCAACCCGTTGTATTCCGTGATTTCTCCTGTGACTGAAAGGCTGTCGCCAATCTGAGGCGTAGCCTCCCACGCCGACCAATCTTCCCCGGGATAAAGCGCAATTCCCGCCGTGGCATCCTGAAGGTATCGAACAGAGCCGAGGTTGTCGTCGCTGGTGACGACGCCTGTGACCGTGACGGTTTGGCCGATGTTGTAGTTCTGGCGGACGTCGAGAATGTTGTCTTGTGCGACCAAAGAGGTCGACAAAAATGCGGCCATCAGGGCCAGAGAAATTTTGGATTTCATTCTTTTGGGGTTCTGTTCTGTAGTCCTTTCAATTCGAGAATGGCGCTCACACGGACCATTCTTGGCGGTCCAACAAAGACCTCTGCTCTGCCGCTTCCTCCTTCCAAACCGTAGCTGTTATTGGCGTATTGTGAATTGTTGGTCGCATCGGACACGTAAAGTTCATCCAGCGCATTGGTCACGCTCAGCCTCACGAGCAGCCTCGCTTTGTCAGACACATTGAAAGACGTTCCTGCATTGACGTTTATCAAGGAGTAAGCCGGAGTAATCCAAACATCCTTGGGCTCTCCTTCGGTGATGACGTCGCCTGGGGAGAATCGCGCGTAATGCTGCCAAAACAGGGTGTTTCGGATGGAAAAGTAGGTGCCCCGCCTGGGTGAATATCGAAGTGCCAAAGAAACCTGACGTTGTGCCGCATCACCCACCTTGACACCATCTAAGTTCACCAGCGTATCCGCGATGGCGCCATCATTCAGTCGCGTGATGAAGGCATTTGTGGTCCGATTGACCAATTCTACACTTTCATTGCTTGTCCATCTCCAATTTCCAGCGGAAACAACACCTTGAATGTTCAGTGTATTGGTCGGGTCGTAAGAAAAATCCCATTCAATTCCAGAATGCACTGCGTCTGCGTTGAGCAAATTGTATCCGAGGTTGCGATCCACATCCTCAATCACAGAAGTTGCGACCTCACCCCACTCTTCTGCACTGGCATTGCTTTCAGCAAGCTCAATCATGGCTTCACGACCCGCGACGGTGGATGTGTCTGCATAGACAGACAGATTCTCGTTCTTCCACAGTCCAGGGAGACCGTAGAATCGATTCACAGGTTTATTTTCCCAGCGTGTTCGGTAGGCATTGATGTTGGTTGCAAAATTGCCCTTCGCGTATTTGATTCCAGCCTCTATCGCCTTGACATACTGATTTTCATAGTTGTCTATGACGTTGTTGTTGATGTCAAATACAGAATTGAACAACGGAGCGCGATTGAGGTATCCGACATTGGCATAAGCATTTACCCACTCGCTAAAATTGTAGTTGGCTCCGGCCTTGATGGTGGCACTGTTGAGTCGCTCCCAATCCGTGGTGTACGTTGTCAATCCTGGATGGTCTGCATCGAGGAATGTGGTGTCTGTTTTCCACTCAGTTTCACCCAAGATGCGATACTCATCGGTTGAGCGAACCTCATAAGTGGTGTCATTCAATGTGACCACATTGGGACGGAAATAGTCGATGGCGCGATACCAACTTTGCGCACCAGAGACATTGACAAACGCGGAGTAATTGTATTTGTCCAATTCAAACTGGAAGTACGACCCACCCCAAGCCACTTGTCCGTCATCGTAGTAATAATACTTATCTCCAGTGCGAAGTGGGGTGTCAAAGTCTGAGTTTTGATCTCGGCGATCGTCAGGTGCGTCGTAGTAATCCGCACCAAACATGTCTCCTAAAGTGCGGTAATGGCTGCCGGTGTAATGACGAGCATCCACCCCTGCGCTGAAGGTCAAATGGTTTGAAAGTGAGGTGTTGAAATTGGACAATGCCCCAAACCACCTATGGTCGTTGTGCGCAATACGAATGAAATTGGAACCTTTGCGTTCGCCATTCTCATCCACATTGAGACCGTTGGGGCCAAACTCAAACAGTTGGTGCTGATCCCAGGTGTTCTGCAAGTCCAAGGTCCCATCCGCCAAACGTACACTCGGCGTGCTGGCCAAGGCTTCCCCCCCCCCGCTTCCAAAGCTGGCATACGCAGTGGTGGTCAACGTTGATTTGTCTGACAAGCTCCATACATCGCGCACGGTGACAATGGGCTTGAAGTATTGATTCTGACGAGGGTTGTAGCGACGCGTCTCTCCGTAGGTCGTATCCACCTGACCGGTTTCTTCGTTGTAATTGTAGAAGACCTCTTGATAATTCACCATGAACTCATTGAAGGTGCGGCCGCGATTCACAATGGCCGTCGGAGGCAGGTCTCCCAACATGTCTTGGTACTCAATGGTGCTCGCATCACCTTCGTCATCGATCAATTGTTGTGCCAGTTCGGTATCGTATTCATACACCTGCATTTGGAAGGAACGCTGACCATGGCGCTGTGGGGCACCAAATGTGGTGAAGCTCAGGTTGTGATTCCCCACAGTTTTTCGACCCTTGAGATAGTATGCATACGCCTCGGACTCCAGTCCATCTGCAAACCCCTGGTTGGACTTGTATGAACCTACAAAGTGCAGGAACCCCTTCTTTTGATTGCCAAAGACCCCGCTCAAACTGTTGCGGAAATAACCATAACTCCCCACTTCCGTTTGGTAGTTGATCGAACCGTTGGCAGATTCGTCCCCTCCTGTCAAAATGTTGATGGTTCCACCTACAGAGGGAATCGCCAGTTTACTCGCCCCTAGGCCACGCTGAACTTGGGTCGTGCGAACAACCAAGTCCAAACCAGCCCAATTGCTCCAATACACCCAGCCATTTTCCATGTCGTTCATGGGAACGCCATCCACCATGACTGCGAGGTTGGTTTGGTCAAATCCGCGAATGGTGACTCGCGCATCTCCATCGCCACCGCCTTGTTGCGTCGCGTAAACACCTGGCGTCGTATTCAAAACCAGAGGCAAATCTCGGCCTGCCAATTCCTCTTGAATTTGAGCTGGCAAAACGTTGGTAAATGCAACCGGAGTTTTTCGGGAAATCACCATATCTGCGGAGACCACTGCCTCCTTCATGATGAGTGTTTCCATTCGAAATCGCACGGTGGCGGAAGCACCTCCACATTCCACCTGCCTCACCTGACTTGCGTATCCGATGTACGAGACCTCCAAGGTTGCCATGCCTTTTGGTACTGGCATGGCAAATGCACCGTCTAAATCTGTGGCCACCACGGCGTTGCCACTTTTGATGTAAGCCCCAATCAGAGGGTCCCCTGTCAAGGCATCTTCAATGACTCCATTGATTGTGCACAATTGCGCTGTAACACCTGAAGTGCAAGCCCAGAGCACAATCGCAAGGACCCTCCATGGCTTCTCTGCAAACATTGTACTTCTCACTTGCGCACAACGCGACGAGTCGCTCGAGCTCCGTTTTCAAGCACCACCTCCAACAGATACAAGCCCGAGGGAGTTTCATCCAAGTGGACATCCGCAACATGCGTTCCATTCACAACCTGCCGAATCACCTGCTGACCTGCAAGGTTGTAGAGGACCAATTCGCGAATGGCCGTTGCCGCACTCACCCGAATGAAACGACCTGTTGAAGGGTTGGGAAAAACCTGCACATCCGCTGCTGCTCGTTCCTCCTGTACTTTTGTTGTTCCACATTCACATGTATGTGAACCCAGATTCAAGAATACTCCATCCAAAGTGTAATTCAAGGAATCGTTAGACCACAGGGTACCGTCCCACTGATCGACGACCAAATAATCATCAAGTGCATCGGTGTCACCTCCTGTCACATTTGATTTACGAATCAAGGTGTGATTCTGGGTCATCTCTGCCCAGCCTGTGGTCCCAGGGTCTTCTCCAATTTTTCCAAATATGTCAATGGGAGTGTTGGTTGATATTTTGCGCAAAACCATTGCATCGTTGCCATTGAAATACATGGTGTTGTTTTCCTTGTAAACGGGGCAAACCCACAAATCAGCAGCTTCCGCAAGCTCGTCCCAAACGGGCGCTTCGAAGTCCACACCATCGGGGTTTTGCTTATCCAAGACAACCACCACAACACTGTTGGCATCGAGTGTTCCCGACAAATCCACTTTTTGGTTGTCCTGGGCTGCTGTGGCGCCATTGGCATACCTCTCAAGACGATAATCACTCAAATCGACAGCCACGTCAGTTGGGTTATAAATTTCAATGGCTTTGTTGTTGCTCCAACCTTCGATGTACTCCGACATGAACAATTCATCGCATTGTGCAAGGGCATTCAATGACATCAGAGACAACGCTGTCAAGGAAAATGAGTAAAAAGATTTCATGGGCTTAGGTTTTGAGAAAAAATCGTGGCGTTTCAGGGCCTAAATTACCTCGAAGTACGCCACTTTCGACGGACGCATGCAAGACAACATCAGGATGTGAAATTGACATTGGAATACCCATCATTTTCGGAACAAGAACAAGGGTTTGCCTGAATTCACTGAATGGCCATCTTGACCTTTTTGGTCAAGCCATGCCAAACGAGATCGTAGCTGTGGTCAACCAAAGCCAAAAAGTCGTCCCAAGGAACATCGCCAAATGGGGCTGGATAAACACTGTTCCAGTGTTTGGGATTGAGGTAGCGACCTGTGGTGACACCCTCAAATCGCGCTCGCAATTCCGGAATGCGGTCTGGTGAGCATTTCATTCCACATCCCTCAAATTCAAAAGCATCGAGAAGGCAAAACATTTTACCTCCCACCTTAAACACCAATGTTCGTTCGTCAAAAGGAAGTTCCTCAGATGTCCCTGGTTTCGAAAGACAGTACTCCCGCAATCTGTCCAACAAACGATCGTGCGCGGTCATTCTGTTTTCGCTTTTTTCTCTGACACGGCTTCGAGCACCTGACTGAGCATGCGATCAAGCAAGGTGGCATCCAAGTCACTCATGGTGGGACGCCATTCATGCAACAAGTCGTTGATTGGCTCTGCACCCAACAAGGTCATGGTCGGCTTCAGGGAGTGGCGTGTGGCAGAAATCACGTTCCAATCCTGCGACGCGGCCGCTTGAATGAGGTTGCGTTTGGACTTCGCGAGAGTTGCCTCCAATGTATCTAGAAATGACAAGTATGCCTCGGGGTCATCTCCGAAGATGGCATCATACTGATCAAACCGAAGATGCAACGACATAAATCGAAAGATACAATGTTGTCCGTTTTTGATGTTTGTCGACCGGTTCGAGCGACCAAAAAAGTCCATGACCGTGCCCGGACGTCCTCACTTGGCTTCATTCCCTTTCATAAATCGCCTCTCGTCTCAAAACAAACAGATCACCAATCACAAGAACAACTATCTCTTCAATTCAAATTCAGTGGTTTGATCTTTCACCCGGAGCCCAAAAAAACCAGGCTCAACGACATATGTTTGGTCGTGGCCCACAAAGCCCAAATCTGAAGTCGATACGCTCAATTGAACTTGCTTCGTTGCACCAGCATCGACAACCACCCGTTTGTATGCTTTGAGTTTGTCTTCGCTGGGGGTAATCGAGGCTACACGATCTTGAGTAAAGAGCATCACCACCTCTGTGGAAATCCTGTCCCCAACATTTTCTAGGGTTACTTCAACAAGCAAATCATCTCCCTTCTGAATGTCCCCGTCGTTTACAATGCGAAGCCCCTTTGTTTTTACTTCACTGTAATTCAGACCATGACCAAATTCATACTGCGGCTGGAAAGCATTTTTGCTGAAATCAGAGTGTATGTTTTCCGTCCCTTTGCGATCGTAAGTCACATGACTTGAGGCTTCACGCGGCCAGGTAAAAGGCAACCGTCCTGTTGGGTTGAACGAACCACTGAGTACTTGTGCAATGGCTTGAGCCCCAAAATCCCCTGGCAAATAGGCCATCACAGCGGCCTCCAAGTCCCCCTCCACTTGAGAGAATGTTCGTGGACGACCTTCGATGAAAACCCCCACCACTGGAGTCCCGGTGGCAGCCACCTGACGTACGAGCTCCAATTGGTTGTCTGGCAAACGAAGATCACCGATGTTTCCGACTACTTCAGTGTAGGGCATTTCTCCAAGGCAGAGCACAGCTACGTCCGGGCTAGATAACTTCACAGCCCGCACCACACGACGAATGTCCTCAGCACTGAAATCCATGTTTTCGAGCGCTTCGTATTCGATTCGACCCGAACCGAATTCTTCGCGTAGGCCCTCAAGTGCAGTCAAACGACCCGGGTTGTTGTACGCTGGATTTTTTCCTTGCCATGTCCCGGACCATCCACCGTTAAGAGCATTCAATGAGTTTGCAGTTGGACCAGAGACAAATATGGTTTCCCGACCATCAAGAGGGAGCAAAGACACATCTGGATCAGCCGCATTGCTGCCTTCATTTTTCAAAAGCGTGATGCACTCCAACGCAGCTTTTGCAGAGGGCCCTGCCAAGCGCTCACGTTGCTCTTCAGTTAATTCTGGCGACAAATCGGCTCCGTTTTCATCCAACAATCCAAGCTTCTCCTTCACAGACAAAATCCGGCGCACACTGAGGTCGATGCGACTCTCTGAGATTTGACCCTCTTCCACCAACTCCTTCAACAACACTGGAAATTTCAAGTCCTGAGGAACCATACTCATGTCAATGCCAGCCAGAATGGCCATACGTATGGCGTCTTTGTATGTGGGTGCCACCTTGTGACGCGACACCAGGTATTTGATGTCTTCCCAATCTGTCACAGCAAGACCCTCAAATTTGAGCTCTCCTCGCAAGATGTCCGTCAAAACAAATCGATTGACGTGGGTGGGAATGCCATTCATCTCTCCGCTATTCACCATGACAGTCATGGCACCTGCATTCACCGCTTGGGCGAAGGGGGGCAGGTAAATCTCGCGAAGTTGCCTCTCGGGGATGTAGGCAGGGGTGCGATCCTTTCCGCTCCATGGAGAACTGTATCCCAGATAGTGCTTCAACGTCGCCGCCACAGTCACGGGGCCATCCTGAAAACCCCGAACCATGGCCACACCCATGTCACCGACGAGTTTCACATCCTCACCAAACGTTTCCCAAAATCTAGGCCAACGTGGATCCCTGCCCACATCGAGAACGGGAGCAAAATTCCATGGGATGCCGCATGCATCAATTTCTTGGGCTGTCGCCTCTGCCATTTGACGAACAAGCAGCGTGTCCCAAGTCGCTGCAAGCGCAATTTGCTGCGGCCCCAAGGCTGCACCCGAAGTGAATGTCGCACCGTGAATTGCATCCACACCGTAAATGGCTGGAAGACCCTTGGCTTGCATGCTGGCATCCTGAATGCCCGAAACCAATTCGCGCCATTGTGATGTCGGATACGCATGACCAGCACAATTCAACACACTCCCTATGCGGCCCACTTCAAACGCAGATTGAAGCCTTTCAGCATCGAGCCGATGAGGCTCGTCAATCTTCTTGCGCTGCCCCGGAACTTCGCTCATTTCCCTCACGCACAGCATGTCCAGTGTAAGCTGAGTCATCTCTCCAACCTTGTCTTCGAGAGTCATTTTGGAGAGCCATTCTTCAACCCTCGCAGAACCTCGAAATTCCTCCAGCTGGGCATCTGCAATACCCTGACTCGGGACGTCCGATTGACAGGAGGTTCCCAGCAGCAACAAAGCAATGGCACCTGCACAAAGGACAGGCCATCCGCAGGAAGTGGATCTGAGAAAAATGAAGGGGCTAAACAACAATCTCATGCGAAATAAAGCTTGGACAAAAAGTTTGATGATTGGGCGCGAGAATCGTGAAAGCGTTGTTCGCTTCAGCCAAATCGAATGCCCGAGGCAAGCTACATCAACTCATTGACAATCGCCGCTTTTTGAAAAGCGTAAAGGCATACATCGGACGCAAATGAGACAATGTCACTTCTGCACACGCGCTTGGGACAGGTGGCGTAACCACCAATGGCACGTCTGATCTACCCCGAGGCGGCAGTTCAAGGGCACTTCTAGCCGCACGTCTCCTGAGCGTTGCCTCTTTAGTAACCCCCGTTTGGGCAACTGCTGCACTCACGTTCTGAAGAACCCCAGCGCAATGCAACCCCCGCACTGACGTAGTCCGCTCGCCAATCGGTGAAGCGCAACGAAACAAACAGGTCGAGATCAGAGTGTACGGACAAGAAGACCTGTGCTTTGTTGTACCCTTTGATGAAGCCAGGTGTTGGATGAATGAATACGCCCCCTTTCAACATGTCCAATCGCACACGGCCAAACAACCAAGACCAACCTGCACTCAAGCCTGGCTGCATTCGCTGCAATGGATTCGTTGCAATGGAATCCGAAGGCGCATCCGTGTTGTCATCGGCACGAATTGCCCCATGATGCACAAGAGCAGCTTGGCCAGTAAGTCCATATCGCGGAGAAAAGACATACGTGGATTGGGCAAACAACTCTTGAACGCCATAAATGTGTCCACCGTAAGCCCCGTGATCCCGACCTCCAATTCCCAGCCCTACGGCCGAGCGCCACTGACGCGGTTCCGCGCCATCCATGTAAACCCTTCGCCGCGGGGTCTCCACCATTCGAACAATCAATTTGGCATGAGGGGTGTTGATGCCCTTGTTGGGTCGTCGTAGCCCCCCATTGCTTGTATGCAAGATGCCCAAGCCAAGACTGATTGGGCTGTCGTTGGCCACGGTGATGCCCAATCGAATCAATCCGTTCAAATGGGATCCAACGGCAATCAAATCCGGGTTGGGTGATTCCAAATCATAGATGCGATTGTTGTATGCCAGCCCTGTGCTGAAAGACCAACCCACGAGACGGGTTTGTCCCGTCCGCAATGTCCACCCCAATTGAGGTTGCCAACCATATAAAGAGGAGCCAATGCGATGCATCCCGACAAAACCTCCGTGCTCAACTCCTCCAAAAAAAGCAGCCCATCCATTGGTGGCACGAGTCATCCATCCCGCATAAGCCCCGAAAGAAGGCGATTCAACCACCTCGCGCATGTCACCCTCGGCAACCCAAATGCCACTTGTCGCACTGACCTCTGTAGGCCACCACTGCACTTGCGCGTGTGCTGAACCAAATCCAGCCAAAACGAGCACCAACATGACCACGTGCCTTTTCATGTCAAAGAAGCATTTCCGAACGCAATTTTGTGCATGAACAAAAGCACTCGAAAGCGCAACTGGAGACATACAGTCACATTCATCGACTGAAGATGCGGCAATTTCCACGGTTTCAAAGAAACTTTTGGTTGATTTTAATGTCTACGGGACACCAGAAACCATCCATTTAAAAGTTCCTTTCGATTGTAAAGCATGGGCTTGCCTGTGTTTTGATCAATCACCTCACAGCCTGCAGCCTCACACACAGCCTGACCTGCTGCGGTGTCCCATTCCATGGTGGGTGCAAAACGTGGATAAGCATCCGCCGTTCCCTCTGCGACCATGCAAAGCTTCAAAGAACTGCCTTTGCTGATGAGATTCACTTCACCGTGCACCGCACGCACCTGATTGACATAGGCCTGCGTTTCTTCAGACATGTGAGAACGGCTGGCCACAACTGTAAAAGGGCGCTCCCCCACGTCCAAAGGCAGTGCGGTGCGACCTCTCCACGCGAAATCCACCTCTGTACTCTCCGAGACATTGACGTCCAAACGCCAGGCTCCTTCTCCGCGAATCCCAACGTAGGCGTATCCCAAGGCCGGAGCCAAAACCACACCTCCTGCC
>DCBH01000106.1 GCA_002313415.1 Flavobacteriales bacterium UBA1112 | reverse complement strand
ATTTTTGTCTTTAACCCATCGAGCACATAGTTGCTCTCAAAACCTTCGCTGGACTCACTGGCCTCCATGGTTGTAAAACCAAAGCGAGCGTATCGCGCCTGCCCTGGTGAATTCGTGCTTCGTTTGGGAATCACATTCACCACGGTTTCCAAGCCTGAAAACGTCACCTCACGGAGGTTGATGGCATAGGTCGTGGATTCGCCATTGGGGGTTGCCCAGTCAATCAAATTTTGCCCCTGACGTCTGAAAATCAATTGCTCAAGCTGCACATCGTATTTCCCGTCAGCCAATCTTACACGCAAACCAGCCTCTAAATGGTCTGCCCACTCCGGATTTAAATCAAGACTCCCTTGAGCTCCTCCAATGTTGTAGTACAAATCTGTGTAAGACGGATGACGCACAGACCGGTTCGCTGAAGCAAACAAGATGGATGAACCGTCACCCGCCATGTCCAATGAGAGTTCAGCCCCGGGGACGAAACGCGTTCCAAACATGGAGTTGATGTTCCAGGCTGCAGTCATAGACAACGCAAGTGAGCCCAACTCTGCGCGGTGCCCCAACGCCACATCCGCATTCAATCGGCTGTCACCAAGCTGATACACCGAGCTCTCATCTTCATCTCCATGGCGCTCGACGCCGAGCCTGTTGCTCTTGATGAATTCCCTGCGGACATCCGCGGAGACAAAGGTCTCCCCCAGCATGGACGCGTAACGCGCAAGCAAGCGCCCTCCAGAAGTGTGGCTGATGTGATTGTTGGGGGCTGTATACCAACTCGCAGCTGTGTCAGCGCCAAATACCAGGAATCCGTCATCTGTCTCAACATAATAATCGTTGTGCTCCCGATAGAGCTGAAATTCATCGACATGGGTCCGGTGGTGAATCGCCGATTCAAAAGAGAAATTATCAATGGACTTGCTATACACCGCTTGACCCTGAATGGTCTGGGTTTCCTCATACTGATAAGGGAAACTCGAGGTGTAAAAATTGAGTGCACCAAAAGCTTTGCCCGCATACCCCACGCTCGTTCGCAATGTCCCCCAATCCCCTCCGAGCCATCCGGCGTAGCGCGCACGTAAAATAGAGGCATCCGTATTGGTATTTGACCCCAACGTCCCGTTGGTTCCCATGCGACTCACCGCAATGCGATGGCGCGCCACATCCGAACCAAAGTCATGAGTCACTTTTGCACGCATCCAAGCATTGGATCCGCTTTCGGCAACCAACAATGTGCCGTCCTTTGTGGAGGGGCCAGCAGTCAAAGCCACTGCTCCCGTCATGGCTCCCGTGCCGAGTGCACTTGAAGCTCCACCTCGAAAGACCTCGACCCGAGTCAAGTCCTCAGGGTCAACAGGCAGGTCCATCAAATGGTGGCCCGTGTGTGGGGCACTCCATCGAACGCCATCCACCCACAGGGCCGTTTGCTCAAACGTGCCCCCTCGTATGCTTAAATCAGTCTGAATTCCAAAGGGGCCTCGGGAGCGGACATCAATGCCTGGAACCGTTTCCAAAACATCAGCAAGAGACGGCGCTCCTGTTTGCGTGGCCTCCTCAGCGCCAAGGACAACCAAAGCACGCGGGGCCAACCCTGGTGTGACGTCAGAAAACCCTCCTGTGACGGATGCTGGCTTCAAAGCTGTGGTGTCCACAGTCATTGTTGATTGAGCATGAACCGTAGTTGCGCATGCCAAGCCCACTGCAAGTCCCGTTGTGAGAGAAAAAGTGAAAGTATTCATCTTACGTTCGATTGATTCTTGATTTTACTGGCAATCACAAGGCAAACCTAAGGCGCATCCTTGGCCCTTTCCACCCCCCGCCTGCGTACATTTGAACACATGATTCGTAGTGAACAAGAACGCCAGCGCATTGCCTCTGTGGATGCGCTTCGTGCACGCGGCATCGACCCGTACCCAGCCTCCGCATTTTCAGTGACCCACCACTCCACGTCTCTCAAGAAGACCTTTGAAGAAGACGTGCAGGTCACACTGGCAGGCCGTCTCATGTCCCGAAGAATCATGGGTAAGGCCTCTTTCGCAGAACTGCAAGACCATGAGGGCAGGATTCAGATCTATCTCAATCGCGACGAATTGTGCCCAGGCGAAGACAAGTCCATGTACAACGACGTCTTCAAAAAGTTTCTCGACTTGGGAGATTTCATTGGAATCGAAGGCAATACGTTCAGGACCCAAGTAGGTGAGCCTTCCATCAAAGTGACCGCATTGACCGTATTGAGCAAAGCCATTCGGCCACTTCCTGATTTAAAAACAGACGACGAAGGGAACGTGCACGGCGCCTTCACCGACCCCGAATTGCGCTACCGGCAACGCTACGTGGATCTCGTCGTCAATCCAAACGTGAAAAACACATTCATTGCAAGATCTGCGATGATTCGTAAAATCCGTGATGTCTTCGACGCCAGAGGGTGGACGGAGGTGGACACTCCTGTGCTTCAAAGCATCCCAGGTGGCGCGGCAGCTCGACCATTCGTGACGCATCACAACGCATTGAACACGTCGCTCTATCTCCGCATTGCCAACGAATTGTATCTCAAGAGGCTCATTGTAGGCGGATTCGAAGGCGTGTATGAGTTCAGCCGAAACTTCCGGAATGAAGGAATGGATCGAACGCACAATCCAGAATTCACTGTGCTGGAATTGTATGTCGCCTACAAAGACTACCACTGGATGATGGAAACCACGGAAAATCTCTTTGGCGAACTGGCCCAAGCAGTCCACGGAAAGATGGAAATCCCCCTTGGCGAGCACAAGGTCAACTTCGCCCCACCTTACGCACGCGTTACCATGCGAGATGCCATTCTCGAGCACGCCGGTGTTGACATCAACGATCTCGACGAAGCTGGTCTTCGAAAGGCATGCGAAAACCAAGGCATCGAAACAGATGATTCCATGGGAAGAGGGAAACTCATCGATGAACTCTTTGGCACAAAATGCGAACACCACTACATCCAGCCCACGTTCATCACGGACTACCCCTCTGACATGTCTCCATTGACCAAGGCTCATCGCGACAAACCCGGTTACACGGAGCGATTTGAACTCTTGGTGAATGGAACAGAGGTCGCCAATGCTTACTCCGAATTGAACGATCCTCTTGAGCAGCGCGCGCGTTTTGAAGACCAGCTGAAGCTCTCTGAACGAGGAGATGATGAGGCCATGTTCATCGACCACGACTTTCTGCGCGCACTGGAATACGGCATGCCCCCAACGAGTGGCATTGGCATTGGCATTGACCGCTTGGTTATGATGATGACCAACCAAACGTCCATCCAGGAAGTTCTTTTCTTTCCCCAGATGAGACCTGAATCATTTGATACCGCCGGCGGAGATGCTGATTTCAGCGCATTAGGTGTGCCCAAACACTGGGAAGACCATTTGGTTTCTGCTGGATTCAAAAGCGCGCGAGACGTGCTCGACACCAAGCCCACCCAGGTTCACCAACGTTTAAATGGATACCGAAAGAAGAACAAATTGGACATCCCAGCGCTTAGCCTTGAGGAAGTTAGCGCCTGGTACGCCAACGCAGAAAACCACACCTCATGAGTGCATCGGTCGCCAATCCATCTGAGCAAGACGTCATTGACATCGTGAAAACGATTTTTGACCCTGAAATCCCCGTAGACATTTACGAGTTGGGTTTGATTTACGAAATCAGCATCAACGAAAGCGGATTCATCAACATTGACATGACACTCACCTCGCCCAACTGCCCTGTTGCAGAGAGTCTTCCAAAAGATGTCGAAAATAAAGTCGCCTCCTTGGATGGTGCCGAAGGTTGCAAAGTCACCATTGTGTTTGAGCCTACTTGGACACAAGACATGATGAGCGAGGAAGCCAAACTTGAACTCGGATTCTTGTGATGCGTCTTGAAGAAAGTGAGTCGCCCACAAGAGGCATTGCCATTTTAGGATCAACAGGGTCCATTGGGACTCAAGCTCTTGAGGTCGTTCGAGAACAAGGCCAAGCGCTTCATGTCGAGGTGTTGTCTGCTCAAAGCAACGCCGACCTCTTGGTCCAACAATCTCTAGAATTCAAACCAAATGCGGTCGTCATTGGTGACACCTCCAAATGGAAACAAGTCAACGATGCCCTTTTTGACGCGGGGGTCAAGGTCTACAGTGGCGCCGAAGCGCTTGAGCAAGTTGTGGAAGCAGATGGAATCGACATGATTCTGACCGCCATGGTGGGGTCAGCGGGGCTCAAGCCCACCCTCCGTGCAATTGATGCAGGCAAGCACATCGCCTTGGCCAACAAGGAAACGCTCGTCATGGCTGGTGAACTCGTCATGAACGCAGCGCGCAAAAAAGGCGTAGACATTCATCCTGTCGATTCCGAGCATAGCGCAATCTACCAGTGCCTCGCAGGAGAGTTTCACAACCCCATTGAGCGGGTTGTCCTGACAGCCTCAGGAGGTCCCTTTCGCGGCAGATCCGTGGAATCCCTTGTTGGAGTGACCAAGGCCGATGCGCTGAAGCACCCCAATTGGGACATGGGGGCCAAAATCACCATTGACAGCGCATCGCTCATGAACAAAGGACTGGAGGTCATCGAAGCCAAGTGGCTTTTTGATGTAGATCCCAACCAAATTGACGTCGTTGTCCACCCACAAAGCATCGTGCACAGTTGTGTGCAATTCGAAGACGGGAGCATCAAAGCTCAGCTTGGTTTGCCCGACATGAAACTTCCGATTCAATATGCCCTCACCTATCCTCGAAGGCTGCAGAACGATTTCCCGAGATTCAACTTCATGGACCATCCTTCCCTGACATTTGAAAAGCCTGACATTGAAACGTTCCGAAACTTAGGGCTGGCTTTTAACGCGCTCAAGGAAGGCGGAAACGCACCAGCCATTCTCAATGCAGCAAATGAAGTTGCGGTCTCACGCTTCTTGAAAGACGACATCAAATTTCTCGATTTACCCGACGTGGTCGAATACGCTTTAAACCGGGTCACACACCAAGTCAAACCCACACTCGACGATTTGATTGCATCGGACGAAGAAGCTCGCAAGGTGGCCTCAGAGTGGCGGGGTTAACCCATGCAAAGGGCCACCCTGATAGGTAGCCCTTCGATGCATTTCACTCGGGGTGAGTTCTCAAATGGTCATGATGTCCGCCTCTTTCGAAGTCAACACCTCCTCAACCTTCGCGGTGTAGACATTGGTGAGGTCCTGAACCTTTTGCTCCCCTTGCTTCAAGTCGTCTTCGCTCATGCCTTCTTCCTTAGCTGCCTTCAAATAATCGTTCGCGTCTTTGCGGGCGTTGCGGATGCCAACCCTCGCACCTTCCCCTTCTGATCGGGCTCTCTTGCTCAATTCGCGTCGACGCTCTTCGGTCAAGGGTGGAACATTGATGATTAACACTTCCCCGTTGTTCATTGGGTTTAGTCCCAAATTGGCATTGATGATGCCCGTTGAAATGGCATCCAACATCCCTTTCTCCCAGGGCTGAACAACCAGTGTTCGTGCATCTGTACTGTTGACGTTGGCCACCTGACTCACAGGGGTCATCGACCCGTAATAATCTACACGCACAGATTCCAACATGGAAGGGTGGGCTTTGCCCGCACGGATTTTATTCAGCTCAGCTTCCAATCGACTCATGGCCTTCTCCATATTTTCCTTGGCGTCGTCTAGCGCCATTGTGATTTCCTCGTTCATGTCAATTTCATCTGTTTAAGCCTCTACCACAGTTCCTATGGATTCTCCATTTACGATGCGCTGCAAATTCCCCGGTTTGTTCATGTCAAAAACCACAATGGGAAGGTTGTTTTCATTGCACAACGTAAATGCTGTCATGTCCATCACCTTCAGCCCTCGCTGAAACACTTCACTGAATGTAATTCGATCAAAGCGCTCTGCACTTGGGTCCCGTTCCGGGTCCGCTGTGTAAATGCCATCGACGCGTGTGCCCTTGAGAATCACATCCGCATCAATTTCCACAGCTCGCAAAGACGCGGCAGAATCCGTGGTGAAAAAGGGATTCCCCGTTCCGCCGCCAAAGATCACAACCCGTCCCTTCTCGAGGTGACGGACAGCGCGGCGCCGGATGAAGGGCTCAGCGATTTGCTTCAACTCAATGGCACTCTGCAGTCTCGTATCTACCCCCGAGGCTTCCAGTGCGCTTTGGAGAGCCATGGCGTTGATGACTGTGGCCAACATGCCCATGTAATCCCCTTGGGTCCGCTCCATACCTCCCTCTTCTGCCTGTACCCCGCGAAAGATGTTTCCCCCACCAATGACTATTGCACATTCAATGCCTTTGTCAACAATGGATTTAACTTCATTGGCATATTGGGCCAACCGCCCATTGTCAATGCCAAACTGCTTATCACCCATCAAGGCTTCGCCGCTTAGCTTCAGGAGGACACGTCTGTACTTCATGCGAGTTCAAATATCGCGTAAAAAGCACGAAGGCCACCTCAAGGGCAGCCTTCGTCGATGCTTGATGAGCCGTTTTACCTAACTCAAAGCCACGCGCGCAAAGTCAGTGACTTTACCTCCACCGTTGGACTCCACGTATTGGCTCACTGTTTGCTTGCTGTCCTTGATGAACGCCTGATTGACCAGCGTTACTTCCTTAAACCACTTTTTCAATCGGCCTTCAGCGATTTTTTCAGCCATCTCAGCCGGTT
Organism: Flavobacteriales bacterium UBA1112; assembly: GCA_002313415.1. Taxonomy (GTDB): domain Bacteria; phylum Bacteroidota; class Bacteroidia; order Flavobacteriales_D; family Sanyastnellaceae; genus UBA11663. The sequence continues at coordinate 815 of DCBH01000106.1, read as the reverse complement.
TGCCCTCTTGTATGGCAAGATCTTTTCCGATCTCACGCTCTTTGGCAATCAGACTCTCTGGAATGGTTGTTTCATCTACCGCTACAGGGGCCATGGCTGCAGCTTGCATCGCTACGTCACGCCCTACTTCATCACTCACTTCTCCCTCAAATGCCACCGCAGTTGCGAGACGATTGCCCGGGTGGATGTATGCCACAACCTTTTCACCTCTGACCAAGCGAAAATCACCAATTTCAATGCGTTCGCCAATTTTGCCAACTTCCTCGGTAATCTTATCCGCAACGGTCAAAGACGTTCCTGTGTAAGTCTTGGTGAGCAAGTCTTCCCTGCTTTCAACGCTTTCACTGAGCGAGAGGTCGAGAAGCACCTTTGCCACGGCAACGAAATCATCATTTTTCGCCACAAAGTCCGTTTCGCAATTCAGGCTTACAACCACACCGCGTTTACCATCGCCGCTCACACCCGCAAGGATTGCCCCCTCACCTGCTTCGCGATCGCTACGCTTGGCTGCGACTTTTTGTCCCTTTTTACGAAGAATTTCTATGGCTGATTCAAAGTCGCCGTTGGCCTCAGTAAGGGCTTTTTTGCAATCCATCATCCCCGCGCCAGTTTGCTTGCGGAGCTTGTTGACTTCTGCTGCTGTGATGCTCATGATCTAAAATTGATAAGTGAGTAGCTTTTCAATGTTTTGGGGAGGTTACGCCTCCGCCTTGTCATCCTTTGACTCTTCGTCATCGTCCTCCGTAGCATCCCCTTTTTTGTCGTCAGAGGTTGGCGCTTCTTCCTCCTTCGCGTCAGCTTCAGGCGCTTCTTCC
>DCBH01000096.1 GCA_002313415.1 Flavobacteriales bacterium UBA1112 | reverse complement strand
TGACAGCGGTTCGAGCCGAGGTCTTCAGTGTCACTGTGATGCGCACCAAGGGGTCTAAAGGGGGTGTAAGTCAGTACTTTTCACCCAAGACAAATGGCAGAGCGATGGGCGGTTCCATCCTGTGACGCGCCATGAATTCTTCTTTGGACATCAGTGGAGTGTCGTCATCTGGCAGGAACGTTCTCTCCATGGCTCCTCCAGGGGCAAAGAGGGATTCATCAAGCGATTCAAAGGCCACGATGCGTGTGTGGTACACGCAGCCCTCACCACAGGGAATTTCGCTTTCTTGCGAGGGCGAAGCAGGGAATGGTGGAGGCAACACAAGTTCACCCTCTACGTTGTTTTCTGCACGAGGAAGAGGTTTATTGGACTCAAATACGAGCCCTACGCGATGCCCATTCCAAGGAAATACTTTAAGAACGGTTTGTCCAAGAAAAAAGGTTTCCAGGGTTTGTGACTCGTCTTCCTCGTATCGTGGCCATTCGACAATTTTAAGACGTCCCCCGTCTGCGTAAATCTCCGTCTTTCCTGCGAAGTAGCCATCATGAACGTCAGACCAGCCTTGAAGTACCCACGAGCCTGTCTGAGCCTGCCCGAGTTGACTGACGCAGAAGGCAAGCACGCATCCCGTGATCCATTGAGTCAGCATTGTGGTGCGGTCAAACATGCAACAGGGATTTCAAAGCCTTTTCAACCTTCTCAGCACTTGGCAATACGGCAGCTTCGAGATTCTCGTTCAATGGAATCGCAGGCAGATCCATGCTTCCCACAACACAGGGGGCGACATCGAGTTCTCGAAAGCACCTTGTGGCAACATGTCCAGCGAGAGCCTGTGCGAAACTGTGCGCGATGGGTTCTTCCGTCAAAACGAGGCATCGGTTGGTTCTCGCCACACTGGCTTCGATGGCTTCGTAGTCGACGGGCTGTATGGTCCTGAGGTCCAGCAAATCAATTCGTCCAGGGAAGGCTGCAGCGGCTTCCGCTGCCCAATGCACTCCGCGGCCGTAGGTCACGACGGTTGCTGTGCTTTCTGTGTTTCGTAGCTCGTCATCTGCAGCCAAGACGAGGCGCGCCTTTCCGAGCGGAATTCGATACTCACGGTCCGGTTCGATGACCTTCGCCGAATCCGTACCAGGGATTTTGGACCAGTAGAGCCCCTTGTGTTCTAGGACAACGACGGGGTTTGGATCTTCAAAAGAGGACTTGAGCAATCCCTTGAGGTCGGCGCCATTGGAAGGATAGGCCACTTTGATCCCTCGAATGTTCGCCACGACAGATTCTATGCTGGAGCTGTGGTAAGGACCACCACTTCCATATGCCCCGATGGGCACTCGAATGAGACTTTGGACTGGCCATTGACCATTGCTCAGCATGTAACTTCTGCTGAGTTCTGTGAAAAGTTGATTCAGACCAGGCCACAGATAATCCGCAAATTGAACTTCGACAATGGGTTTGCATCCAGTCGCACTCATCCCCACCGTAGAGCCAATGATAAAGGCCTCTTGGATGGGGGTGTTGAACACTCGGTGATCGCCAAATTTTTCGCCGAGGGTGGCTGCTTCCCGAAATACACCGCCCAACCGCGCTCCCACGTCTTGGCCGTAAAGGAGCGCTTCGGGATGGTCTTCCATGATTTCTTGCATTGCATGCAATGCACAATCCACCATAAGTGTAACTTCTCCGTCAGGGGCGTGGCGTTGACCACATTCTTCTGTCACTGTTGCCGGGGCGTAGCCATGGGGCGGCAGCGAGTCTGGTTGGGGCTCTTCCGCCGCATGGGCGGCATCAAAAGCTTCTTGAACTTCGGCTCGGATCTCCGCGTTGAGCAAATCGAGTTCCGCTTGGTCCATTCCAGCATTCAAGAGTTGAGCCTCGAGCTTAGGTAGGGGATCACGCTTTGTGGCTTCCTCTAGATCGTCACGATAAAATTCACGACGAACTCCGCTTGTATGGTGACCCAAAAGCGGAACGCTGGCGTGCACCAAGAAGGGGCGCTGCTCATTTCTTGCAGTCCCAATGGCATGCCTCATCACTTCATGGCAAGCGTCCCAGTCGGTGCCGTCTACGGACAACACTTCAATGCTTGGGAATGCTTTGGCAAATGTCGTGGCGTCTCCAAATCGGACTTCTGAGCTGTGGGCGCTGATGTCCCATTCGTTGTCTTGAACCAACCAAACCATGGGCAACTTTCGCAATGCCGTCATGTGAAAAGCTTCCGCGACTTCCCCCTCGGTCATGGCCGCGTCTCCAATGCTACAAAAGGAAATTCCTTTGGTGCTTTCGATGCCTTGAACTCCAGCGTGTTTGCCATCCTTGATTGCTTGAGATTCAAGGTTCATTTGACTCAAATATTGCAGGCCCATGGCGCAACCTGCCGCGGGAATTGCCTGCATACCCGTGGCAGAGCTTTGGTGCGGAATTTTAGGTTGTCCGGGGCGGTTGAGGCTGGGGTGGCTGTAGTACGTGCGTCCGCCTGAAAAGGGATCATCTTTTTTGGCGAAAAGCTGAAGCATGAGCTCCTTGGGCGTCATGCCCATGGACAACAAAAGGCTGTCGTCCCGATAATAGCAGCTTACATAGTCCTGAGGTAAAAGGAGCTGTCCAGCTGCGATTTGTACAACTTCATGCCCATTGGAACAGGCGTGCACGTACTTGGCGGTAAGCCGAGCATGCTCTTCAAAGAGGTCGGACATGGCTCTCGCGGTGCGAGCTGTCTTGTACGCCTCAAGCAACCCTTTGGATGCGGTTGATTTCGCGGGTTTGGGCATGGGCCAAAGATAGGCGCACCTTGTCCCACTTCACGCCGTGGCCGCACTACCTTCGTGACGTGGCACTTCAATTCGAAAAATGGGAGGGTACGGGCAACGATTTTGTGCTGGTCGATGGCCGGCAGGAAGGGCGGTTGCCCTCGGTTTGGTCGGATGCAGAGATTCAAACTTTGTGCGATCGAAAACGCGGCGTTGGTTCCGACGGCGTGGTGATTGTCACACCAGTTGATTCTGGCGCCTTTCACGTGGACTTCAGAAACCCTGACGGAAGTCGTTCCTTTTGTGGCAACGGCACCCGAAGTGCCGTTGCCTGGGCGAACGAGGAGTTTAATCTGACCACGGAAGTACAATTGGATGCAATGGATGGCATCCACAAAGGGTGCATTGGTCCCGGAGGTACGCCTGGAATTTCTCTCAATGTGAATGCCGTACCCGAGGTGAAATCAGTCTTGATTCAAGGGGCCATGTTTGCCACATACCTGCATACGGGGTCGCCTCACCACATTGAATGGCTGACTTCAAGGCAAAACATGGAAGCCTTGGATTTGACAAATGCATCTTTGCCGATTCGTCACCATCACGATTATCAACCGGGTGGATGCAATGTGAGTGTGGTTGTGGCAGAAGAAGATGACCTTCACATTCGCACGTTTGAACGCGGGGTCGAGGCAGAGACGTTGAGCTGCGGGACAGGAGTTGTCGCGGCTGCTTTGGGGGACATGACGCGCAGAAATGTTGAGCCTGGTAAGCAAACGAGACGGGTAAGTGCCCGAGGAGGTAGCTTGGATGTGGAGGCGATACGTGATGCCAACGGTGCGTTTCGGGAGGTCTGGCTTTTTGGTGCGGCACGGCGTGTATTTCGGGGAACTTGGTCGTGGGCATTGGCATTTTTGGCACTGTGGAGTGATCCGGCAAGGGCGGGTGAGTTGACAGAACAATTGACCGAGTCAGCACAAATGTCCGTATTGACTGCAAGTCCAGGGTCTGATTTATATGCTGCTTTTGGCCATACAGCCATCCGGATATTTGATCCAGCTTCACGACTAGACTATGTGTTCAACTACGGCACGTTCGTCGTGGATGAGGGATTTTACCTGCGGTTTGTTCAAGGGAGGATGAACTACAGATTGGGGGTTGAGCGCTATGGTCGATTTCAAAATCTTTATCTCCGTCAGGGGCGGGCGCTGCATGAACAGGTGCTTCATTTGAAGCCAGACGATGTGAAGGCCATGGCTGAATTCCTCGAATGGAATGCCCAACCTGAAAATGCCACTTATGCCTATGACTTCTTTCGAGACAATTGCGCGACCAAGGTGATTTCAGTGTTTGAAAATGTGTTTGGCGATCGCTACGATGCCGGTTGTCTGCCTACGGACAGCACTTACCTCGAGGCGTTGAGGCCTTACACCAGTGGCAATCCATGGTCAGCATGGGGGATGGAATTGATACTCGGTGCGGAGGCATCGACAGCGATGCCTCCATGTGGTCATGCATTCTTGCCCGACGTTTTGGCCCATCAGCTGAATGCAATGACGCTCGACCGTCAGCCGCTGGCATTTGAGAGAGAAGTGGTCTATCCGCATCAAGGTTCTTGGCATGCCGGATTGCCGTTTGGACACTCTGGACGCCACGCTCCAGACATGTTCATGTGGGTATGGGCTTTTCTCATGGCTTTGAACTGGCGCTGGAAAGCTCGAGGTTTGGCTTGGCAGGTCTGGATGCGACGCGGGGCAGTGCTTGTTACAGGAATTTGTGCGGCACTCTTGGCCACACTTTTTACAGCAATGGCCCTGGTGACTGAGCACAACGACACATGGTGGAACGCGGATTTGATTTGGTCCTTGGGGGGCTGGGGTGTGTTGTCGGTATTCCTGTTTCGCAGGCGAGGCAAAGGCGCAGGCGACCTCCCCTTGGTGCGTTACTTGGTGGCCGCATGGACGTGTTTTGCCTTGGCGTCGGTTTTGTTGGTTCCCGCTTTGAGGTCCGGATTGGGGTGGGGTGAGGCAACTGTGTGGGCGAGTGTGGGTGCGTGTGTGGCGGTGGTGTTCTCGGTGTGGACATCCCTTCAATCCGAGGTGTATTGAGCGCGAGTTGTCGATGTACCTTGCACAGGAAATCTGCCAGAAGATTCACATGAAAAACCTCCTGGTTTATAGTGCAATGTCTGTTCTGCTTCTTTGGAGCTGCGCCAACCCTGTGTCTTGGGAAAACGACATACACATCCCAGTGTTGGATGACCGCGTGACCTGGTCAGATGTGGTGCCAGATTCATTGTACGAAGCTGGAGTCGACGGCGAGCCCGCCCATTTTGTGCTTGCGGATACGCTCGACGGCTGGGATTGGACGGCTTGGGCTCAATTGCCAGACACGACCATTTCAGTTCGTTATGACGGCGAAGGCGTTTTAGAAAACAATGTCCCTGTGCAGGAGGGTTTGCCTGTGGCTTTGTCCGACGACGAACTTCCCGTCATTGAAATCAATTTGAGCAAACCAGAGGGATTGGAGTTGACCAAAGCTCAAATCTCAGGTGGGTCTGTCCAGATTTTGGTACAACACAGCCTTCAGTGTGAGATCGATGTTCAATTCACGTTTCCAGGAGTCCAAATCGAAGGTGCACCCATGGAAATTACGTTGCCTCTTCCTCCTGCCACAGAGACTTCTGCTGGAGGGGCTTCAGACGCCATTGATTTGTCCGGTGCGAACTTCGATTTCACGCAAGTGGGTGGATTTGACTCCAATGCCCTTGAGGTACAAGTCTTGGCGATATCAGGTGAGGTGACGGCGCCCAACGGATTTTACCTTGTGAGTGAGACGGACAGCATTGTGACGAACTTGACCTTCCAAGCTCTTGAAGTGGAAACAGTCTCAGGGTACTTTGGGCAGTTGACCGAGTCTGCTTCTGCAGATGTCGCTTTGCTCGACACCATACCCCTGCCAGAACCTGCCATCGACTTGGAAGGAACCACCTCGAGCTTACATGTCACAAACACCATTGGTGCGGACCTACGTTTGTTCATTGACACATTGCAATTCGACGAAGACCTGGTGGTGGGAGACTTGATCTCGGGACATGACATTCCAAGGGCGGTTTGGGTCAATGACGTTCCTGTGCCAAGTGAATGGTCACTGGATTTGGGAGGTTCCGGCTCGACGTTCCTCGATGAACTCGAGGGCTTTCCAAGAAGTTTGCATGTGGCAGGACGCATGGAATTGAATCCCATCAATACATCTGAATTTTTGATGGATCGTTTGGACGTGAATCATCCTCCGACTTTCTGGTATCAGTTGCGCGTGCCACTGAAGTTGGGAGTCAATGGTTTGGTGTTACGCGACTCATTTGCCCTCGAGGGTTTGGACGAAGTCCCCAACTTTGATGGCTTTTTGCACCTCGACTTTGGAAATACATTTCCAGTTGAGATGATGGGAACGGTTGAATTTGACCGTCTTGATGGAGAGTTGTACCGAGACACGTTGTTGCTCCCCCAGGGAAGCGTTCTGCAGGGGTTGATTGGGGAGGCCACGCTCAGCATTCCTGTCAACGCAGAGATGTTGATGCCAGGTGGCGATGTTACAGTGGAATTGAAGGCAAATACTTTTGGACCTCAGGCATTTACAGGTCACGAGCAGGTCCGATTGCAAGGCCGTTTGGAAGGCACTCAATTGATTGAAGTCGAATGATTGCTTGGAAACAGATGTTTTCTTTGATGGCATTCGCCCTGGTCATGTTTCCCTTTGGCTCAGGCGTGCATGCTCAGAATGCAAATTCAAGAGGGGAGGGCTTGGCCCTGAATTTCATGATGCCAAGTGAACCTGGGGCATCATCTTTTGAAATTTGGGCCAACCAGCGTTCCAATGCGTTGTCGTCAGGATTTTTGTTTTCGGCGCAACAAGGGGGATTTTTGACGCGATCCTTCTTGCAAGGCATGATAGATGCTCATCCTTTGCTTGGGGGAATGGGGGGGCAAATTGGTTGGTCCAAACGCTTCACTTCCCGTCCATTGAAAGATGGTCCGTGGGCGCTCACAGGGGCATTTGGCAGTGAGGTATTTGCAAGTGTGCTTTGGCGCCGCGAATTGCTTGAATTGGCTCTGATCGGCAATGCCAATCACACGGGGAGGGTGGATGTCTTCAATGGCACAGGCATGCGTCTCGGAGCTTTCAATCGCATCTCGATTGGAATGGAGCACAAAGGCACCCGCCAACGCATCGAGCTTTCGATCGTTCAGCGCTTGGCAGGCTTTGAGTGGGGTATTCCCAACGGGTCGTTTTGGGTTTCTGAAAATGTTGATTCCATGGAAGTCAACATGCAGGCATATGGCGCAGCAAGCTTGGATAAATTTCCCGGTGAAGGAGGAGTTGCAGTGAATCGCCTCTTGCCGTCGTATGGTTTGGGTATCAGTGGGGCTTTGCCTCTCACTTCGGAGCTCTTTCCACTTCAATTTTTGGTGGACTTCCAAGATGTTGGGGTGATGTGGGAGCGCAGTGGCGGTTTGGTGGCATCCTTGGATACAGGATTTGCAACCACGGGTCTTGCCGTGCCATTCTCTCAGTACTTTACGGAGGGCAGTGTGAACTCGGACGCTTTGACGTGGCAGGATGTGGTGGACGGCACGAGTGGCATTCAGCCTGACAGCTTGTACTTCACAAGCGACAGTGCACATGGGCGAATGTTGATGCTCCCCACAAAGGTTCAGGCGAGCCTCACTTGGTGGCCAACGCCCGATGTCCAGTTGAAGGCATCAGCAAGGGCAGGTGCTTGGATGCCCGAGCCCGAGTTGACTGTGGGTCTAGGGTGGATTCCTGGAAATCGTCTTTCGTTTGGAATTGACTATCGCACGGGCGGTTGGGGAGGAGGCCGACCTGTAACCTGGCTCGAATGTCGGATCACCCGGAAGCGCATTCTTTCGATCGAAATTGAGGATCCTGCGGGTTGGATTTGGGGCTCTGAGGCCGCATCCAATACGTATGGCCGAGGTGTTCGGTTTTCCTTGCGACGCATCCCTGGAGAGGGATGGACTCGTTTCATGGGGCTGCCTGCCCGCAGTTTGAGTTATCCTGGTTTGCCATCTCCAGAACGTCTTCCTAAAACAAGTTCGCAACCATGACTGATTTCCAACCTCTTCGCGTGATGGCAGGTCCATGCGCTGTGGAAAGTCTTGAAACCACGATTGCAGTTGCCGTTGAAATCAAGCGCGTATGCGACAAGCTTGGCTTGCCTTTCCACTTCAAGGCGAGCTACCGAAAGGCAAATCGAACCCGCCTCGACTCTTTTACGGGAATCGGGGATAGGGAGGCTCTTGAGGTCCTTTCTCGAGTAAAATCTGATCTCGATGTGGGCATTGTGACAGACATCCACACCCCAGAAGAGGCGGCTATGGCAGCTGATGTGGCGGATGTCATTCAAATTCCAGCATTTCTTTGTCGGCAAACGGACTTGCTCATTGCTGCAGCTCAAACTGGCCGCATTGTCAATGTGAAAAAAGGGCAATTCATGGCACCTGATTCCATGAAGTATGCGGTGGATAAAATCCGTAAATCAGGGAATGATGACGTTTGGCTAACTGAGCGCGGAACCATGCATGGATATGGAGACCTGGTTGTAGACATGCGAGGACTCGAAACGATGCGTGCATTTGCCCCAACTTTTATGGATCTCACGCACAGCCTTCAGCAGCCCAATCAGGCGAGAGGGGTGACAGGAGGTCGCCCTCAACTCATCGAATCCTTGGCACGCGCCGCAGTCGCTGCAGGTGTCGATGGGGTATTCATCGAGACTCACCCTGAACCTTCTCAGGCCATGAGCGACGGAGCCAACATGCTTCCACTCGATCAATTGGAAGGTCTGCTGACCACATTGGCCAGCCTTCACGAATGGCGACATATTCATGCGTGATATGCGAATCATGTCATGCACGTTGATGGCTGCTTTGTGGACAGGGTGCGCGATGATTCAAAGTCATATGATTGCGACAAAATGGGGATTTGAGGTTGTCGAGTACACACGCCAAACCCAATTTCCTGGTGTCGAATCGAATTTGTACAAGACTCAAGTTCACCGTGTCAAGCTCAATGGCAAATTCAAAGAGGGAACGCATCGGTTTGAACTTTGGTTGGATTCTGTGGCCTTGCCTGTTCGTTTGGTGAAGGATCGGTCAGGCATCGCAATGGACATGGCGTCGGGTTATCGCTCGGACGTGCGTTTCACGGCCAACCGCCACACATATCGTCAAGGCACTTCTGGAGCTATGGTGCTGCCAGAAGAGACCTATCGTTTGACAGGCAAGGCATTGAAAGAGGGAGAGGCATGGTTTGTATTCTTCGACCGAAAGGGGAAAGAGACCCGATGGAACTTGGGTGTTCCCGAGAATTTGCCCAACCTGTATGCCCCATGAAACGATTTGGAGGAGCGCCTTTGTCCAAATGTTGTCACGACACTGAAATTCCTTGACCATGCTTTGGTTAAATTCCACGTTGGTTTGACAGATTCAAAACCTTTTCACTTCATGATTGTCGCCAATCGACTTCTTGGGACATCCTTTGCTTTGGCCCTTGTTTTGTTGGCTGCTTTGCCATTGAAGGCGCAGGTGAGTTGGGATTTTATGGAACCCATCGATGTCGCCTCAAGTGATTTCGGCAACAGGTGTCCACGCCTCGTCCTCGATGCTTCAGGCAATCCAGTTGTTTTTGTGGGTAAAACCAATGAAGGAATGTTTGTTGTCACAAGCGACAACGGATCCTTCAATGAACCTCAGCTTGTTCCGACAGAGCCCGGGATTTTCTTGAGTGACGCTGAAGGACCCGACGTGGCTGTGTGGGGAAACACCATTGGCCTTGCCTATCAAATTGCGGGTCAATGGGCCACGGGTTCCAGGTTCATGCGCTCCGACGACGGGGGTCAAACGTGGTCGGCATCTCATCCGATTGCCCCAAACGCCACTGAAGACCACTTCATGCCCATTCCTTCTTTTGATGAACAGGGAAATCCCTTTGTTGCTTTAAAACTCGGCGCAGGAAACAATGCACGAGAGGCTGTTCTTCGCTCTCCTGATGGGGGGAGCACATGGACGGCTGCAGAAGTGGCCAGTTTTGGCGCTGGCAATGGCATTGCGTGCGAGTGTTGCCCAAGCCGCACCATCTTCGGAAATGGTCGATATCACACCATCTACCGCCGGAATGACAACAACGTCCGAGACATGTGGCTGGTTTCATCCGAAGACGGCCTTCTGTGGGACCAACAACTCGACCTTGATCCAACGAACTGGCTCATCAGCGCGTGTCCCGAAACCGGGGCAAGCTCGGCTTGGCTTCCCGATGGCCGACTCGCCACTGCTTTTATGAGCGCGGGTGAAGGGAGCTCTCGAGTCTATCTCAACCTGAGCGACCCTGCAGCGGGAAATGCGGGAAGCACCCAACTTTTGGTTCCTTCCCTTCAGAGCAACGCCGTTCAAAATCAACCTGACATTGCTGTGGGTGCGACTCACACGGCTGTAGCTTGGCAGGAGAATTCGAGCGGATGGGAAATCCATCTTGCCTTGACGTCCAATACAAATTTACCGGAAGGCTTAATTGGTGTTGGATTTCCAATCACCCTGCCATTCGACAATTTGTCTGGCTCCAATCGCCACCCTGAGGTTGCCATACACGGAAATGACCTCCATGTCATTTGGCAAAACAGTGGAGACGGTACGGTGAAATATCTCCGAGGGTCACTCGAATCAGTGAGTCAAATCGCGCCCCATTCCAAGTCTAAACAAGACCCTCGGTTGTCGCGGAGAGGCGTTGGAGTGGTGGCACTCCAAGGAGCCAAGGCCCACTCTGCATATCGCATCCTGAGTCCTACGGGCTCAATTCTCCACGAGGGGTTGTGCGATGCTTTGGGTGGCGCTATCCTTCCTGCCCAGCATTCCCATGCGCAACTTTTGTTGGTTCAAGCACAAACCAACCAAGGTTCAATCATACTCAAGCTTGGTCTTGAGCGCGCAAATTGACGAATTGAATACATCATGTACTTAAGACAAACACGATTTGGCTATCACGAAGGGCACTTTGACAAAGTGACGTCCTTTGCCTCAACACTTGTTGATCGAATGGAAAGTACCAGTGGTCTCATTTCCATTTCTGTTGTCAAAATGGATGACAATCAAGGTCAAATACTGGCGTATTACGAGACCAAGGAGGACATGAAAAAAGGGGAGGGGCTTTATCTCAATGCCCTTGCAGGCGTTTTGCCTTTCATCACCCTCGTTCCCGATGCACAGGAATTTGAGGTGGCTTGGTTCTGGGAGAGAAAGCAGCATTGAAAGCATCGCGAGGTCAACACAACTTGCAAAAGTTGTAGCCTGAGGAGAATTCACCCATCCTCATCTCTTCTACGATTAACGCTTTAGCCTTGTCAGAAACATCAAAGTCCTCGTGCTTCAGGAGTTGAATATTCCTAATATTGCTTTATGAATCGTATCGTCATCTCCCTCGTAAGTGTTGTCTTCTTGGCAGCATGCAATTCAAATCAACCTGCTGAATTAGCCGCACCTGAAGAGTCCGTGAATTTTGAGACCGCAGCTCAAGAGCTCTGCAACTTGAAGTGCACAATGCGCTCGTCTAGAGCTGATGGTGACAAGGAAAAGTTCAGACGAGATCGAATGAACTTGAAGCGTTTCATGGACGCGGTGGACGAACTTCGAGAGGAGGGCGCTGCCAGAGAGCTCCTCGAGGCTTGTACGTGCGAGTGATTCCCGATTTGAACAAA
>DCBH01000072.1:59178-76803 GCA_002313415.1 Flavobacteriales bacterium UBA1112 | reverse complement strand
GTGATCGTCTGCTGAGCTGACGTGCTATTTCCGCAATCATCTGAGGCGACGAAGGTTCGAACAATCGTGTAATTCCCCGTCGCATTTCCAGCTACAATCTCATCAGATACCTCAATTGTAACTTCCCCGCAATTGTCGGAAGCCGATGCCTCCGCAAAGACAATGTCATCAGAACATTCAATAGTGTAATCATCGGGAACGCTCGTGAATTCAGGAGCGGCAATGTCTTCAATCGAAATCGTGTAATTGTACTCTGCTGATCCCCCAGCGCAGTTTTCAATAAGTACAGAACGAAGAATGCTGTAATTCCCCGCACAATTGCCCGCAACAATTTGATCCGAAACCAAGGAAACTTGCAATTCCCCTTCACATCCCAGTGCCGCTTCACTTGCGTTGCTGTAACTCACCTCAAATTCATCGGCACTTGGCAATCCAGGGATGTCATCGCAAGAAGCAGTCATGTCCTCAGGACCTTCATCAATGACCGGACACGCAAACGCACCTAGCGGTTGTTGTTGGAATGTTAAATCAGGACGAACGTCATTGACTTGATCTCCCTCGGGGAATACCTGAACTCTAAAGGAACCTGAGATTTGACCATCGGTAGTCAGTTGTGCAACCAACACTCGATTGTCATCGCCAGAAACGCCATTCACTCCACCCGGCGGAACCAAGAACCATCCACTACCTAGGTTGTCGTCCACAGTAATGCTGTTTCCCGATTCAAACGAATCAATCCAAGCGCCTGGAATGAGCTGTGCTTCACCCCCACTTAAATCGTCACTTGATGTCGCGCCTATGGTAACATACGAATCATAGGCCGCGTCAGGCGCCACAACCATCATGGCCGAACTGATATTTGTTCCGAGGCAGCCACCAAAAACATTTTGATAAAACGACGTTGTCGTGTGAAGAGCTAGGGGAAAATCATCACTTCCCGTGACCGCAGTCAAAACGTCATCCGAATTCGGAGTGTTGACGTATACTCGATACGTGCTAAGTCCCTCGAGATTACCTGATGTATGGTGTTGAATTAAATCAATACTGACACTGTACCCTTCCTCAGTTGAAGTGAATGTTTCGTAGGCACAACAGTAATCACAAGAGCCATCATCTACCGCCGCGACGGGATCGTAGTTGCATGCTTGAATGTCAGTACAACCTGCCTCCTCAATGTCACAAATGTCATTGTTGTTCACATCAAAACAAATGCCATCACAGTCATATCCTGCATCAGCATATTCACAAGAGTCGTCGTCATAGTCGACGTCAGGGTTGTAATTGCAGGCTTCATCATCCATACATCCGCAAGCATTTTGTCCACATGAACAAAACTCGCAGGAGTCGTCAAGCACGTTGGCTTCGTCATTGAAGTTGCAAGCCAACTCATCCGTGCAACCAGGGTTCACAAGAGTCACATTGTATTGCTCAGCCAGCACCAAGGTGTTGCCACATGCATCAGAAATGAGATACTCTCTCATCACCACCTCGAGTGCATCTGAAGAAGAAACCACGACGTCTGTCACGACAAACGTCGGGTTGTCGTCACAACTGTCAGCCACTTCCAAACTCGCTTCTGGTATGGTTTCACCAATCAAGCCATTGATGTCAATCGCACAGGAAGCCACGTCCTCGCAACCATTCCAGCCCGAGACCACGAAAGGTGGAGTATCATCAACAATTTCAATGCTTTGCGTTGTCGTAGAAGCATTCCCACAAGCATCTGTGGCCGTGTAAACGCGTTCTATGGTGTAGGACTGAGGACACGAGCCTGAAATAAGATTCTCCGTGACACTGACTTCAACATCACTGCAATTGTCTGACACCACGGGAAGATTTGAAGGGATCTCCTGTGCACAGCTCAACACCAAATCCGACAACTCCTGAATCACTGGCGCTTCGTCATCAATCACATCAATGATTTGTTGACCAGAGGCCATGTTCAAACAAGGGTCAGTAGCAATGAATGTCCTGACAACAGTATAGCTTCCTGGACAATCTCCCGCTACAACTTCCTCTTCAACAGCAATGGTTACTTCACCGCAATCATCCGTTCCGTATGCTTCACCGAGATCTGCTGTTTCCATATCTTGACAGAGTACTGTCAGATTTTCAGGCACGAACAAAACCGGTGGGACTGTATCCACAACGACAATGATCTGCTCACGTGAACGCGAATAGCCTGAACAATCTGTTGCCGTCCATGAACGAAACAGGGTGTAGTCGTGCTCACAAACCCCATCAATGCGCGTTTCACCATCAAAAGTGATGCTGGGAGAAGGACTTTCGTCGTAGCACATGTTTCCATTGTAGGTTCCCTCGAAAGAGGGCGCAAATGGGGACACAATGGCCTCAACAACGGCATCTTCAACCGCAGGGACTTGCCAACCTTGGACAATCACATTTGCTGGAAATGACGTGAATAAGGGCCTCAATGAATTTCCGTCGCAATCGAAATTGGGAGCTGCATAGTTGCATTGACCAGGATCTGTAGCACTGATGTCAAAGTTGCACGCCAACGAGTCCTGACAGCCCACAATTTCGAAAGGATCACACACGCCATCACCATCCTCATCGAGCAAACAGTTTCCATCACAGTCATAACCAAATTCAGGGAAAACGCACGATTCATCTGCATACAAAGCGGTTTCGTCGTAGTTGCATGCTGTAGATTGAAGACAGCCAGCACACGACTCAAATTCACATGACCCGTCATCATTGGTTGCCTCCACATTAAAATTACAAGCCTCAGGATCGGTACACCCTCCTACTGGCTCCTGGCAAGATCCATCATCATCTGTGGCAATAGGGTTGAAATTTAGTGCTGTTTCAGAGGTGCAACCTGGAATCTCATCTCCATCGCACACGTCATCTCCATCCGCATCAGCCAAGCAATTCCCATCACAATCTCTTCCCGCCTGTGGAAAGACACATGACCCATCATTGACTTGCGCCTCCAAATCGTAGTTACACGCTGATACATCCGTGCAACCTGTTGCAAGGCACGACACAAAATCACAATTTCCGTCGTCTTCGTTCGCATTTGGATTGAAGTTGCAGGCTTGCTCACTTGTGCACCCTAAAATGGGATTGCAACTGCCATCGTCGACCGTAGCAGTCACATCATAGTTGTCTGCAAACTCATTTGTACAACCTGCGCAACTCGTGTACTCACATGAACCGTCATTCACTTCAGCCGCTGCATCATAGTTGCAAGCATTTTCAAGGGTGCAACCAGCAACGAGGCAACTCAAATAGTCACAAGAGCCGTCATTGATTGTTGCAGCAGCATCGTAATTGCATGCCGCGGAATCGGTGCATCCCAAAACTAGGCAGCTCACAAAGTCACAAGAGCCGTCGTTTACAGTGGCCTCAGGATCAAAATTACAGGCAATCTCAAAGGTGCATCCCGGCACAACTGATTGAGCCATAGACACTTGAGAAAAAACCACGAGCAGAGCGGAGATGAAAATTCGCATATCGAGTCTTTTGATGGAACTTTTAAATATAAGGATGAAAATTAAGATTTCATCGACCAACGACAATTTTTGACACTCTAAACCATGATAAATCTCTATGAGCACAGGAAATTGAGGTTGCGAACCATGAACAAAGACCATCCTGCACCCTCACCTTACCGCATGAAAAAGGTGCCATTCAAGGCACCTTTAATTCAGCTTCAAAAAGAATCTTATGACTTAAAAATCAGTACTCCTCGTCATAATCCGACCACCCTTTCGATCCACCTCCTCCTCGTGATTTCTTCATTTTTGTTTGACGAGGACCGTCTGAATATTTGTCAGGCTTCTGTCGTTGGACTTTCTTTTTTTTCGCAGGCTTTTTATCCGCTCCAAAAGAGGGATTTCCTCCATTCTGCGGACGACTTCCTGCAACCGAGCGAGAAGATGAACCGTTACCATGACTATCTCTCGCCCCTTCTGGACGTCCTCCAGTGTTGTTCGACCTCGGACGTGAACCGCGTTCTTCAGCCTCTTTCACGACCATTCGAAACCCCATGAAATCCTTGCCATTCATCTCGGCAATCGCCTTTTCCCCTCCTGCTCGATCTTCCATTTCGACAAAACCGAAGCACTTGCTTTGCCCTGTCTCGCGATCAGTGACAATTTTGGTACTTCGAACAGGCCCCATGGCACCAAACCATTCTAACAAGTCCGATTCAACCGCATCGCGATTGAGCTTAGCTACAAAGAGTTTCATTTTTGTGTTGAAAACGATAGAATGGCTGCAACATACGCGAAAAGACGCAGTTCACAGCCGGAACTAAATTCAAATGTTTGTCAGCAATCTTCTCCAAATGCTGCCAAAATTTGAAGTATATCATTGACATTGGTGGCTCCGTCGCCGTTTAAATCAGCGTCACAATCAGACGTGCAGCCAAAATCTGCAAGCAACTCGAGGATGTCCGCAACAGTAATTTGCCCATCCTCATTGAGATCTTCTGGACAGACAGGCGCGTATTCGCAACTGCCATCATCAACCAGCGCCTCAGGATCGTAATTGTTGGCTTGAGAATCTGTGCAGCCACTGCAAGAGCTGTTGTCTCCTCCACACTGTCCGCAGAGGTCATTTGCCAAACAAGAGCCATCATCGATTGTGGCATTCGAATCGTAATTGCACGCCGTGGAATCGGTGCAACCTGCACAACTCGTGAATTCGCAAGAACCATCGTCTTCTGTCGCATTGGGACTAAAATTGCATGCATCCGGGTCAGTGCATCCCAAAACATCCTCTAGAATTGATGTGCAAAGCCCATTTAAGACGACAGTCAGGTCGTAATCAACTCCTGCACTTGCTGACCATCCATTCACCAACGAGAATGACCACGTTCCAGTCCCTGTCAATTGTGCACCACTCAAATCAACATTTGTTGTGTACGTCCCTGATTCTGAAGACTGCCAGTCAGTTGGCCAAACTTCGGCATAATTTCCAAGATTCGTGCACGCGCTTGGGATGTTGTAACCGCCGATGAAAACACAACTTCCATCAGGCAGAACAATTTCAATCATCAAGTCCGCAGCCCAAGATCCATTTCCACCTACATTGTCCCAAATCAGCGAAATGTCAAGCGTGTCAAGCGTTCCTGTAGCATTCGTCTGCACAGCCGCACCCACCTCTCCTGCACCAAGATTGGTTTCCTCGATGTTGAGTGAGAAATCACAGGTTGGACAACTCCCGTCGAAATCAGGATACTCGCAAGAGCCATCATCCAAAGTAGCCGACGGGTCATAGTTGCAAGCCAGTGGGTCATTGCAGCCGCTGCACGTGCTATTGTCACCACCACAAACACCACAATCGTCGGAAAGCAAACAAGATCCATCGTCTTGTGTAGCTGTCGCATCGTAGTTGCAAGCAACTGGGTCTGTACATCCCAAGCAGTCAAAATCACATGAACCGTCGTCTAGCGTGGCTCCTTCGTCATAATTGCAAGCGGTCACATCTGTGCAACCAAATCCACAACCATCCGCCCCTATTTGTACAATATCCGACCCTTGGCTCGTTCCATTGCCACTCTGTGCCGAGTCGAGATCGCCTGTAGCAAGCACATTGCCCGCATCATCGGTGAACGTATATGTCGCGCCATTCCAACCGTCTCCATAGCTGTCTGTCATACTGAACGTATAGCATCCATTGGGAAGACATTCATCCGTTGTCCCGGCCACTCCTGAAGCGAATACCGTACCATTCAAATCCAAACTCCAGCCGATTTCACTGTCCCAGCTTCCCCCTCCAACACTAACGGTAATGCCACTTCCGGTCGTATTCATGAAAAATTCGTTGGCAACACTGTCGTTCTCCACATTTTCATCTACTCCACCATTGGGATTGGACACAGTAAATGAGAACGTGTGACTGCCTTCTAATGGTGAAATTTCACTCAAGGTCACTTCTTCGCTGAGACCGTAATCCAAAGAACCTGTCCAAATCAATTCGCCTTGCACCACTCCGTCGACGCTGAAGGAAATGTCAAGAGAGGTCAGTGTCTGCTCACCATTGTTTCGAATACGGATCACAGGAATTACGCTTGTATCGCAGACGCCAGCGGTCGGCGAGAGAATAGACTGAGCCTGAGCGTCAAGGGCAAACTCTGGAACAGATGGGACACAACCTGACGAATTCAGCAAGCTCGCGCGCGCCCCGCCGGGAGCAAACAAGGCATTCATGCGATCTGACTGCCCTTGCGTGAACAAATTCATACAATCGTCATCTGAATAATCCATGTAGTTCTGGACCATTGCACTCGTCCCAGAAACACAACTCGAGGAACCTATTGCACATCCATAGTTGGCACTGTTGTCCTCAGGCGTGTCCGCCACAAAATCGTCCTGACCACATCCACCATCGCCCCAGATGTGACGGAGGTTCAAATAATGACCAACCTCGTGGGTTGCGGTACGTCCCAAATTAAAAGGAGCTTGTGCTGTTCCCGTGTTTCCTGTAGCTGTGTAGTTACATACAATGCCATCTGTAGCTGATGGACCTCCGGGGAACTGCGCATAGCCCAAGAGATTGGAACCAAGGTCACAAACCCAAAAATTCATGTAATCTGAAGCCGGCCAAGCGTCTGAACCTCCCTGAGAGCTGAACTTCATTGCATCATTGGCGCCAAAAGACGAGACATTCGTCGAAACTCGCAAAATCCCATCCGTCGGATTTCCTTGTGGATCTCGAGAAGCCAGGCAAAACTCGATTTGCGAGTCTGCAGCCTGGGGCCATACGTCGTCTTGGTCGGCGTTCAATCGACGAAAATCTTCATTTAAAATGTCCAATTGTGACATGATTTGAGCCTCGCTGATGTTTTCTGCCGCTGTATTGTAAAGGATATGAAAGACAACAGGAATGGTCACAACCATTTCAGCAGGTTGCACTGACTGGGTCGTCATTTCATGCAGATACGTTTGGGTCTGCCTCTCGATGAGGCTCATTCGACTTGCCAACTGAGAATCTTTGTGCATCAGGCGGTCCAAATTGCCCATGGTATGACATACCCGATGCCGAATACTGCTGTCGTCGATCGTCAAGCTAGTTTGGGCGTGCGCCGTGGAGACCACAAACGCAATCGATGCAAATGTCAGGCCCCAAAACAAAAATGAACGCATTGAAATGTATTAAGCTCGTCGAGGCAATATACGGTTTTGCCTTGAATTATAAACAACTCGTCTAATTTCACCGCCTCAAAGAAGAAAGCATATTTTCTGAGTTTGGTGCAACCATTTAAGCCAACTTTGTTGCATGAAGCCTGCATGTCACATCTTATATCAAGACACTGACCACAGTGTTGTTTTAAAACCTGCGGGTATGGCCACTCACGGTCGAGGCAAAAACACACTTCTGAACCACATTCAAAATGGCAGCAAATCATGCTCTCCTGGCCATTGGAAACCTCTTCACCGCCTTGATTACGGAACCCGAGGGCCGGTTGTATTTGCACATACAATGCTAGCTTACCAGGCACTTCGCCGTAATTGGTCGAGAAGCACCAAAATATATCACGCCTGGCATGTTGGACAATGGAAGACTGACCGAGGTCTTGTGGCCATGCCCTTGAAAGGAAAACACAGCGAGACGAGATTCCGTTGTCTGGGATCTCGGAGTTGGGGAGTTCATGGTGTCGCTTCTCTCGTTGAATGGGCTCCACTCTCCGGTCGAACTCACCAAATCCGAAGGCATGCTGCCGCTGTAGGCCATCCCATTGTTGGGGACACTGTCTATGGTACACCTCCAGTCTACAAAGGATATGGACTTCATTTGACATGCACTTATTTCTCTTGGATTCACCCCACGACCGAAGAGAGCATGGAGGTCACTGTCCCCCCAGCCAAAAAGATGAGGCGTGTTGTCCAAAACACATTCATGCCAAGAACCACCTCACCGTGGATGGCTCTATTCGAGTCAGCATAAGACTTCAACAGACGTAACTTCCACCAGAAATCAGTCCTCATGCGTATTGTCCGTGCCTTCATTCGACTTGTGCTTTTTTTGCTGCTGTCTTTGGGCACGATTGGAAGACTTCTTTTGGCTTTTATGTGGATGAGGATTGCGGGGGGAGGCATCAAAACAAAACGAATCTTTGTCCATAGGTGCTTTGTCCGTTTTGTTCAACAAGTCCAGCGAATTATGGGTGTTCGCATCCACTGGGAAGGTCAATTTCCTGACAAACCTGCCGTGCTCATGGGCAACCACCGTTCCTATGTAGATGCCATCCTTTTTCCAGTTGGATTTCCAGTGGTTTATGTCGGACGTGTCGAATCCAGGTCTTGGCCAGTTATTGGTTGGGGGGCCTCTTTGCTTGGCACCATATGGGTGGACCGACAAAGTAAAGAGAGCCGTCGCGCCACGAGGACTGCCGTCCGAAATAGGTTAAAAGAAGGGATGGGCATTGTCATTTTTCCAGAGGGAACGACATACCGAGGTCCAGAATTGCTCGAATATCGCCCAGGCATGTTCTACACGTGCGCTGAAGAAGGTTTTCCAATTGTTCCTGTGGCATTGGAATATCGAGACCCCAACATTGCGTGGGTCGACAAAGTTTGGTTCCTGACGCATGCGTTCCATCATTTTGGCGCAAAGCATATTGACGTGGCAGTCCGAATTGGCGAAGCCGTTCACATGTCTGATGCTGAGGCCCTTCGTTCTCACGTGCGCAATTGGACGGAAAGTCAAGTTTTGGAGCTGAGAGCTCGTTTTGATTCCCAATGAATTTGACTAAAAATTTGAAACGTAAAATGGGCTGACTTCGTGAGAAATCAGCCCATTCATAAGTAAAGTGCCCTCGTGAACTACTGGATCATCAGAGGCAATGCCGCTTGACCTTGGACTGTCTGAACGACCACAGTGTAGCGCCCTGGTGCCAAAGATTCGACATTTAACCATGACGTTGTCACAGCTTGCAAGACTTCTGCGCCGCGAACATCAAATACAGATACGTTGGCTTGCTGAATTTCATTTGAACCCCAACTGAACATCACCTTTCCTCGCGCTGGATTGGGAATCAATACCAGTTCAATCTCCCCAATTCCTTCAACAAAATCGACCATTTCTAGGATCTGAATTGTTCGGATGACTTCACCCTCACAACCTGTGGTGTCTGACTCAATCACAGAAACAGATCCCGAGCCAGGTTGGCTACCCCATGTCACTTGGATTTCGGTAGTTCCTTGGCCATTTGTGATTTCGCCTCCATTTGCACTCCACGTAAAGTCGTCCCCTACGGCCCCATTGTAAGTGTACGTCGCCACATTTCCCGCGAATGGAAACAAAGGCCCCGATATGCTACCTCCACCGAGTGTGTAGCACGACTCATCATCAACATTTGCCGTCGCTTCATAGTTGCAGGCCCCCTCATCAGTACATCCAAATACGGCAGGAATCCCGGTGCAGAGGCATTGTTCCCCAATGACGTCAAACACAGTATTCTCGTCACCGTCGTCACATTCATCGCCAGGAACTTCGCAAGAGCCATTGTCCGTGTTGGCCAACTCATCGAAGTTGCATGCGTCTGGGTTGGTGCAACCGAAAATTGATGGCAGACAGAATTGATGTTGGGTTTCACTGCCGTAATCCGCTTCGATCATTTGGAACAACACCATCCCCGATGAATCTGTCGCTGTGTAATCGCCGTCCACTCCGCATTGATTCCATTGGGCACCATTCAGTCCATCTCCGTAGGTGTCCGTAATGACGAATGTGTAACAGCCTTCGGTGAGGCATTGCTCGAAAGACACTTCAGTTTCGGATTCTGTGTAGTCTCCCGCTTCCGCGGAGGCGACAATGGTTTCGCCTAACACCAACTCCCACCCCACTTCTTCTGGCCAGCAATCGGTGAGAATGTTTAGAGTGAAGTCAATGCAGGGAAATTCACAAGAACCGTCATCGATGGTTGCGATAGGGTTGAAATTCAGTGCCTCATTCCCGAAGGCATCAACCTCAATTGTACATCCGGGCACCAGCGTATCACAAGCAGGGGTAGTGACCAACACCGTTTCTGAGACAAGAGAATCGACGCTCACGTAAAATTCATAATTCACGCTCGGATATGCACCGTTGAAAGTGTACGTATCTCCAGAATTGATGACCAGTGAATCACAAGAAACTCCTAGACTGTCAAAGTCATTGGATTGACAAACCAAGGTGGTTGAACATAGAAAAGAACCTAGCTCCACTCCTAGATCTATTTCAGTCACCACAGAGTCTAACGTGGGGTCGTATACACAGCCTGAGGATACAACTACGCTGTCGATGTCACACTCAATGGGTCCGCAATTTGCGAGAGCCAATTCGAGTGCATTGTGAACATTCAAACGTCCTCCCGTAACTGTTTCGCCTATCAAATTGCTGACCTCATCTGTGCCATCAAGAATGTAACCGCGAACCAAATCCGCCGCCGCTTGTGGATTGCTTATCGCAAGCCCCATCAGATCAGGACACGGGGCACTGTATACCAAGGCAATCGCACCTGCAACGCACGGGCTTGCGAACGACGTGCCGCTCGTATTTCCATAGCCTGTGGTGCCGCTTGGAAGGAAAACATTCTCGCCCGGAGCTCCCAGGTCAATGGTCGTCGCCCCATATCCAGAAAACGTTCGAACGTCGTTGTCGTTTGTGGCGGTTACAGCCACCATGTACGGAGAACTGCACCCTGTCGGCATGTCCCCTTGCGTGTCAATGTTGTATTGGGCATTGGCCGTCGCACCGCAATTCAAAATGCCTTGTTCACCGAGGTCATCGTAATAAGCACACCACACGGGATAATTCGCAGGGTTGGCCAGATCGATCCCCCATGATGCATTTGTAGCGACAACAAAGGCACCTCGAGCTCCATTGCTTTCATTGAAGAGTGCACGCATCTCATAAGGGTAATTGTAAGCCGCAATGACGTTGGCCTCTGAAAGACCGCCCCCCATGTCAACCTGCATGATGTCCACGTCCCAGTTCACACCGACGCCACCTATGCCATTGTCTCCTGTCGCTCCAATCATGCCACTTACGGAAGTTCCGTGACCACCTGCTGCAATGGCGTCGTTGTTGCTTCCAGAATTCCAACCGTTGTAGTCGTCGACAAAACCATTTTCGTCGTCATCAACGCCATTGCCGGGAATCTCTGCTTCGTTCACCCAGTGATTGTCAATGAGGTCCACGTGATTGTAGTTGGAGCCGCCGCCCTCGAGAACCGCGACGACAATGCGAGAGCCATCTGCACCTGCACCGCCTGTGGTGATGTCCCAGGCCAAGTCACTGTCAATGTCGTGATCTCCGTTTTCTACATGATGCCACTGCTGACTCAATTGAGGGTCATCGGGCAACGTTTCACGATTCTGAACCTCATGGTTGAATTGAGCCGCTTCGATGCGGCTGTCCTGGCGCAAGCGACGCAGCAACTCCCAGTCCTGCGCAGATGTCGTCACTTCTGCAATTCGGACAAGGTGAATGTGCGCACGATGCGAAAGCAAATCCACATGCTCCAATTGATATTCATTGGCCCACTTGGTGCCATCCTGATCGCTGTGGAACATGACGATGAACTCTCCGGGAATGTGGCCTTGGGCCACTGCATCTGTCCCGCCCGTCGTCAAAGTCAATGCGAAGGCTGCGTTAAAAAGACGTTTTAATTTCATGGAATTGGATAATGAATCAAATCGAGGGGAAAGTTAAGTGGCGAAAAGTCACGAACATCACTTCAATTCCAGAGTTGCAAATGAAGTCCTCAAAAGGTGGCGTCAAATCTCAACATGACGTGCCTCGGCGCACCAAGAATGCCTGGCCGTGTACTCACAATGCCGTTTGTGACGTTGTTGACAATGAGCGAAAAGCGTTGGCCTTTCGGGGCTGTGTAAGCCAAACGTGCATCCCAGCGCTTCGCCCCATTGGTGAATTGTTCTCGATAATTCACCAATCCACTGATCAATTCCTCGAAGTACCAATCGACCGCATCAATGAAACTTTGATGATTGAGTGCAACTCCCACCGTCCATGGCCCCAAATCCCATTCGACATCAATCTTTAAGGAGCCTTTGTTTCGATACTTCAACAAGGAACCTGCTGCAACCAAACTGTCACGAGCCGTTGAGTCATTGGAGCTCAAGAAGTTATCTAAGAATACACCCACATTCACTTGAGCAGTGTCATTGGTCAGATCCCCGGCGTAATTGTAAGTGTACCCCGCCACAGTGCGCATGGGGATGCCCATCACCTGTCCTTCTCCTACAGCACTGAACTCATAACCTGCAATACGGGTTCGCCCTAAATTCAGTGGCTGGAAAAAGAATTGAGGAGCCCCATTTTCGATCACAATTGTTCCATTGGAGTCCGTTTGAGCTCGCAATGTGTATTCAATCATCTCGTCGTAATTGAGGACAAAAGCCGACCCCTCGAGCAGAAGACTGCCTGCGTCTCCTTTGAATTCTTGGACCAACCCCAACTCCCAGTTGTTGCCTGACTCACTTTGAAGGCCGATGTTTCCTTGGATGTTGATGCCGTCCGTGAGATTGCCTTCGACGTATCGCTCTCCAAGAGAAGCAAAGCGCAAGGACTCCCCGTAAGAAAATCGCAAATTCGTGGAAGGGGTAAGTCTTCGATTTAATCCAAACCTGTAAATGGGCCCAGAAGATTCAGAAAAAATTCCAGGATTCACATT
Source organism: Flavobacteriales bacterium UBA1112 (assembly GCA_002313415.1). GTDB lineage: Bacteria > Bacteroidota > Bacteroidia > Flavobacteriales_D > Sanyastnellaceae > UBA11663. The sequence continues at coordinate 64,151 of DCBH01000072.1, read as the reverse complement.
GTTTTCATAACGCACACCTCCGACAAATTTCCAACCTCGATTGGACCATTCAACTTGGTTGAAATATGCGCCATTGAACGTAAGAAGATCAATTCCAGGGTACAAACTGGAGAATGACTTCTGCATTAAACCAAAGCAACCCACTTGGAGTGAGAGATGATCACTGACCGCTCGAGAGTAGCGATATTGACCCATGCTTACTCTGCTGGTACTCGTTGCCCCAGGATTTTTACCGAACCGAGACGTTTGGAAAACACGGGTGTTTAGATGATGGGTGCCGCCCTGCAAAGGAGCATAAACGGCCCAAGCATCGGCATGCCAATTTGCCCATCGATCTTCACTTGATGTCCCTTGCATTGGCAGATACGCATTGGTGGCAAAATCGTCCCACAAAATGAAGCGCCCCATTTGTTGGTATTGACCTTGCCATGCCCCCCCAAACTGCCACTTGGGAGACAGCCTGTATCGAAATTTCACATTCCCGCGAATGCGCTGCTCGTGACCTACAGAGAGGTAAGTTTTATCAGAGAACACACTGCCTCCAGCTACGATGTCCAACTTGCCAAAAGCTTGCCTGTGCGATGCACTCATGCCATTCGAAATCGGAGAGTAACTGTGATCCCACCAGCGCCACTGTGTGGAGTCGGGGTCCGAATACACGCCGTTGAAAACGCTGACCACCGTTTCAGGTTTGGAACCCGGCCACACCGTGCGCATGTGAATGACCCCGTTGGATGCCCCAGAACCGTACATGGAGGACGCTGTCGATTTTACAACCTCCACTTGTCCAACGTGCTCCATTGGCAAGTAAGACCACCATATCTCCCCCAAATCGCCTGAAAGCATTGGCATGCCGTCAAGCAACATTTGGACCCGGCTTCCAACACCGTAACTGTATCCACTTCCTCCTCGAATGCTCACCTGACCATCGAGGATGGATACCCCTGGCGTTTTGGATACCAACCCTTTCAAATCGGTGGCGTTTGCGGCCTCCACCAAGTAAGGTTTGAGCACAGTCACGGGAACTGTCTCGTCTTGCACTTTGGATCCAGAGATGCTGGCAGTAATGACCACGGCATCCAATTTTTCCGCCATCGGATTCATTACAATTTGGCCGTTGAGCTTGGCAATCCGTTTGCACGACAATGTCAGCTCTTCATAGCCCACAAAGCTGAATGTAGCCCAACATTCTCCGGGACAAAAGCTCAAGACTTCAGGCGCTACCAATCGACCATCTGTGTCTGAGGACAACACCATGGATGCCTCCTCCCCCTCGCATCCCACCTGAACAGTCACTCCTGGTAGGGGCAGCTCTTGACCCGTTGTACTTCCTCCATCTAGCGTTGTCCAACGCTGAGGATTTTGAGCCAAACTGGTCAATGAGAGTGACAAAAATCCAAGGCTAAAACAGACCGGCAGTCCCTGCAAAGCTTTGATCATAAGGCAATATGGCTCAAATTGATGCCTACGTCTTTGAGCAAACGCAATCATTTGTCCACGAAAAAGAATAATTCTTTCACACTTTCGCATCATGAGTGAACGCATCAATCATTTGTGGCCATGCTTACTAGTTTTAATCGCTTGTCAACACGAGCCGCAGGACATAACATGGCCATCTCCATCTTCCATTCGTTCGCTGGACGTCATTGATGAACATCACATACGTTATGCAGGTGCAGATGGCTGGGTTGGTCAAACCACAAATGCTGGAAACCAATGGCATCACATCCAATGGTTGACACCAGACTCTATTCTTCCGTCCTTCAGATCCTCTGCGACAAATGGCTCAAGTTGGTTTGCTGCGTCCATTGCTTCTCCAGCTTGGATTGCCCGTACCGACAGCAACTCCCTTCAACCAAAGTGGGTGTATCAAGATACCAGTTCAACTGTGTTTTTAGATGCCATGGCATGGTGGAATTTCGAGGAAGGACTTGTCTTTGGTGATCCTGTCAACGGGTGTTTAAACCTCCTTATAACCCGAGATGCTGGTCAATCGTGGCAAGCGACTTCATGCAAATTGATTCCGGAACACACTGAGGGCGAGGCAGGATTTGCAGCTTCCAACGGCAACATCTGCATTCAAGGCGACACAGCATGGGTGTTCACTGGGGGTATGGCATCTCGCTGTTTGCGAAGTGTAAATCGCGGTCACAAATGGGAGGTTTTTGATTTACCGATACGACAAGGCGAAACGATGAGTGGTGTGTTTGGTGCCTCCTTCGCGGATTCACAGAATGGATTGGCCATTGGCGGGCATTGGGGGCACCCTGAAAACAACATCGGCAACCTCATTTCAACCGCAGATGGAGGTGAGCATTGGACCTTGATTGCTGAAGGAACCGGACCTGGTTATCGGTCCTGCATCCAACACCATCCAACGAGGAAAGGAGAGGTCGTTGCCGTGGGTTTTCAGGGAATCGATGTGAGTTTGAATGGTGGTTTTTCCTGGCAGCATATGAGCGACAGCAGTTTCTACGTCGCCCGCTTTTCCCCAAGCGGTCAAACGTTGTGGTTGGCAGGCGAACAGAGCCTCAGGCGTTTGAGTTGGGACAGATTCATTGCCAACCTTTAGCCGGACAAGTCAAAACTTGTTGGTCTTCACTTTTCAGGTGCGAAATCAAGAAAATCACAAGCAATTCATGTGACTGAACATCAACGGACGTGATAAAAGGTGTCGCGCTCGAAACGAAAACGCGAGCCATAAATTCCTTTGGCTGTTCTTTTTCCCGCGGAAATCACCATACAGACCTCTGCTCGCGACGGCAACTCCAAAATCTTTTTCACCCTCTTGCTGTCCATGCCCTCCATCGGGCATGTATCGTATCCTTCAGCACGCATCGCAAGCATGAAGTGAGCTGCCGAAAGTGCGGTGCTTTTGTGCGCCCAAACGCGCATGTCAGCCCATCCAATGGGTTCACGAGGCGTCGCTTTCAACAAGCCCCTTAATGGCAGCCAAACTCTCTTGACCCACGCAAAAACCCCCTGCGTATAGGCGATTCGGGTGATTTTGTTGAAATATTGATAAGCCCGTTCCGGCATGTTACCACGACGATCAAATTCCTTTAAGGTCCAGGTGTTGTTGCGCCGCCACAGGTCTGGCCTCGCCACAAAAACGAACAACTCTGGTGCCGTGGAGGCCGCTGGTTGCCCCAAGCACGCTTCGACCAATTTTTTCTTCTTGTCAGTGGATGCCACCCGATAAATTTCCCAACATTGAAGATTTGAGGAATTTGGTGCCTTCTGCGCCGCATCGACAACCCGATCAATGGCCTCATCTGCAACGCAGTCCCTTGCATATACCCTCGTGCTTCTTCTCGAATCGACAACATCATAGAAGGCCCTCGCATCAAGAGGGGGCATCTCCATTGCCGGTTCTTGAGAAGGTTGGACCGAAGAAAACATCTTCACTTTCACCATGAGTCAAAGGTCGTCATTGAACAGCGCTCAACTTCCAGAGTCGGTCGGAAAGCCGATTTGGCCCTGCATCACATTTGGCACCTTTTCATCGCTGTCCCACTTTAAAGCAGATACAAACCTCGAAGCCGCGCGATCAGCTTGCCCTTGCGTCTTGGCATGAACCATGGCAAGCAATTCGCCTTCACGCACCTGAATTCCAGCCATGGAAATTTGACCAAACCCCACCGAATGATCAATGGAAGCGTCTGTCTGGGTGCGACCGCCACCTAGTTCCACCACTGCCATCCCCAATTGGCGAACATCGTATCCAGCAATTTTGCCAGAACGCGGAGCCGTGATGGGACAATTCACTGGTGCATTGGGCAAAACCTTTTCAGGGCAGTCAACTACTTTTGGATCTCCCCCCATAGCCTCAATGCTCGCTGCCATCGAAGTCAATGCAGATCCGTCATCGAGCACGTTTTCAAGCGCTTGGCGAGCACCAACCTTATCTGCGTAGACCTCAGCTTGAACGAGCAGAGCCGCACCCAATTCCATCACCACCTCATGCAGGCGCGGGTGTCGCATAGAGCCATCCTTCAAATAAGATACGGCCTCATGTACCTCAAGAGCATTCCCCGCCGACCACGCAAGTGGCACTGACATGTCAGTCAGCAATGCCGATGTGTTCATCCCTGCGCCGTTGCCGACAGCCACCATGCTTTCAGCAAGTCGCCGTGCCTCGTCCAAATCTTGCATGACCGCCCCATTTCCACATTTGACATCGAGGACGAGGTGTTCAAGACCCGCTGCCAATTTCTTTGAAACAATCGAGGCCGTAATCAACCCCAAGTTCTCTACCGTTGCAGTCACATCGCGCACGGCGTACATCCTTTGATCTGCAGGTGCCAAGTCCTCTGTTTGGCGAACAATGGCAAATCCGTGTTTTTCAACCACCCGTTGGAAGTGATCTGCATGAACACCCGTTTGATATCCTGGTATGGACTCCAATTTGTCGATGGTGCCACCTGTGTGGGCCAGGCCCCTTCCTGCAATCATGGGGACATGAACACCGCAAGCTGCGAGCATGGGAGCCAGCATCAAAGACACGGCATCTCCCACACCACCCGTGCTATGCTTGTCCAAAATGGGGCCACGCAATCGATTGCGATCCCAAGTCAGCACTCGGCCAGAGTCGCGAACAGCAAGCGTCAGTGCCACTCGCTCCTCTACATCCAAATCCTGAAAAAAAACGGCCATGGAGAATGCGGCAATTTGCGCCTCTGTAACTGCTCCAGAAGTCACCCCTTCCACAAAAGCAGTGATTTCTTCCAAGGTCAGACACAGTCCGTCGCGCTTTTTTTGAATCCACTCTTGGGGCAGCCCCACGCTCTGGTTGGTCGGGTTACTCATGTCATCGCCACGAAGAAACCTGCAATGGTGCCAGACATCAAATTGGACATGGTGCCAGCCATCACGGCGAGCAAGCCCATGCGTGCGATGTCCTTGCGCCGTGAAGGCGCCATCCCACCTAAACCACCAAGCAAAATGGCTATTGAACTCAAATTCGCAAAACC
>DCBH01000072.1:50056-58764 GCA_002313415.1 Flavobacteriales bacterium UBA1112 | reverse complement strand
GCCACAAATTCATTGACGACCAATTTTTGACCAATGAAGGACCCTGCAGTTACGGCTTCCGCCCATGGTACACCAAGCAAAAACGCCAATGGACTGAACAACCAGCCCAACAGACGTTCCAAGGTCAACTCGGGCATCCCAAACCATTCTCCTACCCCACCCAAGATGCCATTGACAACTGCAATGAGGGCCACGAAAGCGAGAAGCATGGCCCCCACATTCAAGGCCAAATACAAGCCAGACGAAGCGCCATTGGCCGCTGCATCGATGACATTTACAGGCGCATCCTCCTCAGACATCACAGGCAATTCCGCATCTGGCACTTCAGTTTCCGGCATCAACATTTTGGCAAAAAGCAATCCCCCCGGTGCAGACATGAAACAAGCGGCAATGAGGTACTCTACGGGAACCCCAATGAGGGCGTAGCCTGCGAGAGCAGAACCTGCTACCGACGCCAACCCACCAACCATGACGGCAAAAAGCTCTGACTGCGTCATCGTCGCGATGAACGGCTTCACGACCAAGGGAGCCTCAGTTTGGCCAACGAAGATGTTCGCCGTTGCGCTCATCGATTCTGCCCGTGAAGTACCGAGAACCTTTTGCAATGCGCCACCAATGATGCGGATGATCCATTTCATGATGCCGATGTGGTACAACACCGCAATGAAGGCCGCGAAAAACACGATGATTGGAAGGACCTTCAATGCAAAACTGAATCCCACACTTTCTGACACTAGGCCACCAAAAAGAAAGCTGATGCCAGCATCGCCGTATGAAAGCAATTGATTCACTCCATTTGTCATGGAAGCCAACAAACTCTGACCCCAAGACACTTTTAAGACAAAAGCACCAAGGCCAAATTGAAGTAAAAAAGCGCCAAGTACTGTTCTCCAAGAGATCGCCCTTCGATTTTTAGAAAAGGCATATGCCAGGCCCAACAATACGCTCATGCCTACTAAGCTCATCAACATGTTGGCAAGCTAACTCGGAATTTGCATCTTCTTAGACCTGTCAAGCAATCAATGGCAGTCTCATATCGTCTGACGAGCGCCTCGAACGTACTTTGATTCAGTCCTCTAAAGCCACACCCAATCCCTTCGCATCAAACGCAAAAGGCATTAGATTCAGTGCGCTTTCGGAAATCATCACATTCTCATCGCGCACTTGAAGGATGATTCGAAGAGGAATGCCTTGGCGTCTTTCCGCCTCGACCAAAACCTGCCGGCACCCACCGCACGGCATAAATGCATGAGCGAGGGCGTTGGGAGACGGCGACGCAATGGCCACGGCGGTCATTGCGACATCTGGATGCTGTGCTCCTGCGGCAAACACCGCTACTCGCTCCCCACACATGCCTGAAGGATAGGCCATATTCTCTTGGTTGCTCCCGCGAACCACAACCCCATTGGCCAGTCTCACGGCGCCCCCAACGTGGAAACGACTGTAAGGAGCGTAGGCCTTTGATGCAGCCTCATGTGCTTCAAACAACAGGTCCCGGTCTTCCGGATCCAAATCAAGAGGAGAACACAGGTTCAACGTGCTTAAGAATTCGCGCACTCTTGGCTTTGCCATGTGGAAATTTAATCACAGTTGGCTCCAAACTCGGAAAGCAAGGCCAAAACGTCATCCACTGCCACAAATCCATCGCCGGTCACATCCGCTGTGCAATCCACAGTGCATCCGAACTCAGAAAGCACGAGCAAGACATCTCCCACATCAACGAAACCGTTGCCGTTCAAATCTGCAGGACACAACGAAGTGCCGTCACAATTGAAGCCTGGATCTGGATAAAAACATTCTCCAGGGTCCGTCGCCGTGGCGTCGAAATTGCAGGCCGAGACATCCTGGCAGCCGGGGCATTCGCAGTCATCACAAATGCCATCACCATCTACATCGGCCAAACAGGTTCCGTCGCAATCATATGTGCACGTCCCACAGCTCGTCACGAAAGAATCAGGGAATGTACAAGTACCATCATCCGTGTTGGCCTCAGCGTCGAAATTGCATGCATTGGGATCTGTGCAGCCCAGCACTTCAATGACGCAAGAGCCATCATCCACTGTGGCTGCAGGGTTGAAATTGTCGGCTGCAGGATCTGTGCATCCCAAAACTTCTGGCGCTTCCAAACAAAAGTCATTCTCGGAAGTCGCGTTGGGTGTTGAACCGTTGTCGTTTCCCCAATCGTCCCCACTGGCAAGCAACTCACCGCCCGCAGTCAGCGTGTAATTGCCATCTCCATATTGCCCGCAACAAATGCCATCTCCATAACTGTCAACCACAATAAGCGAATAGCAGCCAAATGGCAAGCACAACGACTCTGAGTACGTCGTCTCATCCTCGGCATACGGACCTCCAGACCAAACCACGTCACCCTCATCATTGGTAACAGACCATGTTGTCTCATCAGGATAATTGTCTGTCAAAATGGTCCATGTCACTTGGGTGCCAGAACTCGTTTCAAAAGAGGTCTCCAAACTGTTGTTTGACACGTTTTCATCCACAGCGCCAATCAAATCCACCGTGGCATTTGCAACGTGAGTTCCATCGGCCAAAGAAATGCATGCGTCACCTTCACAAGCCTGAACTTCAACACTCTCTCCACTGCTCAGATTTCCTGTCCAAGGGAGCACTTGGGGAAGGCCATTGTCCAAGGTGAGTGTGACATTGAACGCCGTGACTGTTTGAAGTCCCAAATTCGTCACGACAACAACAGGGGCAACAGTGCTCACACAAGCGTCAGGGTCCAAACCCTGTATGCTTGAAATGGCCAAATCATAGTCGATAGAAGGTCCTTGTTCGATGCCAAAGTTCCCATTGCTTATGTCGAAAAACACATTGTTGCTTGCCTTGACCTTGATCCTTGCGTTTGAGGTCGAAATGTTTGGCAAAGACACAGCGGCGCTTCCATCATTGGGCGTGCCGCCAAGCAACAAGGTTGGAAATGTATAACCACCGTCTGCACTGAGGTAAATGTCCACCGTGCTGCAATTCACACCGTTGCCATTGGTCCCAGCAACCTCCCACGAAATTGGCAACAGGCTGTTTCCTAACACAGTGCCGCCCCCATTGGGAGATTGAACGAGGAACGGTCCAGCATTGGCAGTGACACTTAAGGTTTTGAGATCATCCGCAAAGCCACCTCCGCCAGCACGGTTGTCTCGAACAGAACATTTAAACTTGAGATTTCTGCTGTAATCTGGAAGATATTCTCCGATAGTAGATGTATTGTTGACCAGATCTTGCACTCGAGGCAATGTGCGCGTGGGAGAAGAGGTCGATGAAAACGACCTGAAAATGGGTTGGTTTCCCGACGGGTTGGTCAAATTGTTGTCCCCCGAAGCTGTTGCGGGCCCCAAATCGTATTGCTCCCAATTGTAGCTCAGCGCATCTCCATCTGCATCCGAACCTGAAGCCGTCAATTCAAGAGGCGTAGAAATGGGCACCACCAGCCCATCAACGCCAGCATTGACCGTCGGGATGCTGTTGCCAGTCGGTGTTTTGACCGCGCAGGAATTTCCTCCACCATTGACCGTATATGCGATCATCTCATTGATGCTGTGGTTGTGAAAATGATCGTCTGAATTGCTCTGCAAATTGGGTGGGCAAATTCCGGCATAGCCCATGATTGTTGTGGCTGAACCTGGTTCATACGCGGCGGATGACGCTCTGTTGCAACTGTTGTTTTGGGTGTGATTTCCGCCGTATTGGTGTCCCATTTCGTGTGCCACGTAATCCACGTCAAATGGATCACCAACAGGAGACCCTTGTCCAGTTACTCCTCCCGCTTTCAGGCTGCTGCAAGGAGACTGGAGGTATGCCACACCACCGCCCCCTGTGGAGTAAACGTGGCCAATGTCGTAATTGCTTGATCCAATGACGCTGTTGCATGTGTTGATGTTTTGCGACAACATGGCACTACCACTGCCATTGCTGTATGGATCATTGCTGCCATTCAGGTAGATGATGTCGTCGTTGTTGGCAATGATTTGCATCGTCAAGCAAGCGTCTCGTTCGTAAATGCCGTTGACACGGGCCATGGACGTGTTCATCGCCGACAGCACGTTCGCCACAGTTCCGCCATGAAACTGCGCGTACTCTCCCGTGCAAGCCAAGGCCAATCGGTATGTCCTCAACTGTGTCCCGTTGTCAGCACGATTTGAAACCACGGTCTTCCTCCCCATTGTATTGACCTCCTTCTCTCCGTACTGAGGGTCTGCATCATGCATGAATGGTTTGTAATCGTCATGTTCCAGAGCCTGGCAACCTTGTGCTTTTTTACTCGTGGACTTGTAAAACGCCGACCTCGTGTAGACAATGACCAATTCCCTTTCCCCTGGATGATACGGATCGATGTACACAGTCTCTCCATTGCCGAGAATCATGCCGTGAAATCCCTGAGGAGTGACGTCAAATCTGACAGTTTTTTCTGGCGAATCGATGCCTTGAGCTGCGTAAACTTGGATTGCTGGAAAACGCGTGGCCAATTCGGGCGCCATAATCGGGCTGTTGACCACACTGAAGCGTTCAAGGTGGCCCTCTGGCATGGGAAGCATGAGAATGAATTCAGACGTCTCGGCCTCAAATGCATGCCCCACAGTCACCGTTGCGAGGTACTCTTCTAGTTGGTCAACATCAAGCGTCCAAATTCCAAATTCATCTACACCGATTGTCGGGGCGTCCAATCGCGATATTTCCGGAGAAGACCAGAAGAACGACTGGCCATAGGACAAGCCGCTCAAAAGCAACAAACACGTGACCAACGCAAAAAAAGGAAAGGACTGGATTGGCTTGCTCATTCTGGAAAGGTTATCACAACGATTAAACATGCGAAAATTGACTTTGCGAAATCATTTTTTTGGCTCATTAAATACTTCCGTGTATTCTTTTAGAAGCGACAGTTGCTCCCTTGCAGGTTCAGGCAACTGGTTGGCCCAAGCTTGAAATTCAGCACCGAAATCACGCCGAAACTCTGGCGCTTCCTGAATAACCTGATTGTTCAATCGTTGCAGGTTTTTTCGAACGTCTCTCAACAACCTCTCGTGAACCGAAAGAAGGCGATGACGAGCCGTCCAATTGCCAAATCTCCAAGCCACCGAATGTTGCGTTGCTGCGGTCATCAACTCTTCCTGCAATTGCCTCAAAAAACCTCTGTATTTGTTGGTGACGTCTTTCATGACTTTCTCTTATATGACGAGTCTTTTTTGGGTGAGTTGCCCTGAAGAAAGAACCAATTGGCACAAATACTTGTTCGTACCCTGTTGAGGAACCTTCAAGAGCCTCCCTATTTTCAAAATACGATTAAAACGTTGAAATCAGTCGTTAACAGTTCATTCCTGTGGCTGCCCTTCTGGCTGTGCTGCCATGTCATGTCAGGATGTGCTTATGAAATTGCGGAGCCCGCCTTGCCCTGCAAAGATTTGGCGGGGGTCTCATTCGCAGCAGACATTTTGCCCTTGCTTGACTTTCATTGCAATGGATGTCATGCTGGGGGCGCTCCAGCCGCAGGCCTCAACCTCGAAAACCACTCTGAAGTCGCAAAAAGTGTGCTCGAAGGAAATCTGCTAGAACGCCTTTCTTTGCCCGTATTGGACATCAGAATGATGCCTCTCGGAGGCGAACCTTTGCCAGAATGTGACATTTCCCTATTCCAAGTTTGGACTGCAGAAGGCGCTCCCAACAACTAATTCCACCCGACATCCATCATGTACATTCCCAAAAAACCAATTCTATTGCTGTTGTCTACGGCATTCTTTCTCGCAGCTCACGCTCAAACGTTTATGACCCGAGAAGGACATGCCCATTTTTTCTCCTCAACCTCCATCGAAAATATCGAAGCAGACAACCAACAATTGAGTGGGTTGCTCGATGCCTCAACTGGGGATTTTGCTTTTCAAGTGCAAATGCGTTCCTTCCATTTCGAAAAAGCCCTGATGGAAGAACATTTCAATGAAAGCTATGTCGAGTCAGAAAAATATCCGAAAGCCTCTTTTCAAGGCAGCATCGAGTCGTGGGAAAGTGTAAAACCCAACGGTGAATCATTCGATGTAGTCGCCATTGGAGACTTTGACATTCACGGCATCGCGAAAACATATCGAATTGAAGGCAGAATGAAATATGACAACAGCATCTGGCATTTGAATGCTGATTTTGAGGTGACGTTGGCCGACCACAACATTCAGATCCCCCCAGTGGTCAGGGACAACATTTCTCCTGTCATTGCCATCGATGTTGATGCCCAAATGATGCCGAGATGAGTGAGATACAGCGCATATGCTGTTTTTTGGTTTTTGTAGGATTGACATCCGTTGTATCTGCACAAAGTCTGCTGGATGATTTGAATGCTGCATTTGAGGATCCGAGCCTCCCGGTCACTGCGACATTCAAAGACACGAGGATTGTCAATGTCCAAAGCAACGAAACTCCCGCTGAAGGGGTTCTTCACTTTGTGATTGCCCACCGATTTGGCACGTTAAGTTCTGGTGCTTACGACTTGTGGGGGTTGGACAATGCTCAGATGCGAATGGCATTTGATTATGGAGTAACCGAAGGATTTGCCTTGGGTGTGGCACGCAATACCTATCAAAAAACGTACGAAGCCAATGTAAAGGTGAAACTTTTGCGTCAGATTTCCGGACCAGAAGCATTTCCACTCAGCTTGACCTGGTACAGCGTGGCCATGGCCAATGGAACCCGTGCACCAAGCGAAGACACACCGTATCCATTTTCTCGCCGGTTAAGCTATGTACACCAAGCTGTTTTGGCCCGAAAAATGAACGAAAAATGGAGCTTGGCAGTCGTCCCATCCTTCGTCCACAGAAATTTTGTTTCAGAAAGCGGAGATGCACATGATTTGTACCTGCTGGGCGTAGGTGGTCGCTACAAACTCAGACCGCGTCTCAGTGTGAATGCGGAATATCATCATTTCCTCACGCAATCGTTTGGGGATGCCTTTTCGCCAAGTCTTTCTCTTGGGGTGGACATCGAGACGGGAGGTCATGTCTTCCAGCTTCACGTCACCAATGCTCGAGGTATGTTTGAACGGTCTTTCCTCGCGGAGCCCGCAGGAAGTTGGGCGAATGGTGATGTGTACTTTGGATTCAATCTCAGCCGGGTTTTCACCATTCAATCATAAGTCTGTACCTTTGTACCACGTGGCGACAGTCACGTGCGTGTTTCACCGGAATCGACACGCCCCCTTTGAAGTTTGCACGAGGCAGAACGAAGGCTTGACAGATTCGGTGCGTATGCCACAACGTTTGATTCGTGGCAATTCCAATTTTCTATGAAATTTTCTGACATGGGCCTGCACCCTGAGGTGCTCAACGCCCTTATTCCGCTCGGATACGAGCAGCCCACCCCCATTCAAGAACAAGCCATCCCTCACGTCCTCGAAGGCAGAGATGTGATGGGCATTGCACAAACCGGAACTGGCAAAACTGCCGCATTTTCCTTGCCCTTGGTTCACCATCTCGCCCACAACATGATGCATGGACGCGCAGTACCCCGAGTGCTGGTGCTGACACCAACTCGTGAGTTGGCAGCCCAAATTGACGACAACGTGAAAGCTTACGCAAAAAACGTCAAAGTGCGAACTGCACTCATTTTTGGCGGTGTCAGCCAACACAAGCAAGTGGCTCAACTTCGAAAAGGTGCTGACGTTCTGGTAGCCACACCTGGCCGACTGCTCGACCTTTGCAATCAAGGACTGCTGTCGCTGGAGTGGGTCGAATTCTTGGTACTCGATGAAGCTGATACCATGCTAGACATGGGTTTCATTCATGACATCCGTAAAGTGATCGCCATGCTTCCTGAGAAGCGCCAAAGCTTGTTTTTTAGTGCAACCATGCCTGAAAGCATCGTCAAACTGTCCAAAACCATCCTAACCAATCCAATTCGTGTTGAAGTTGCCCGCGTCAGCAGTGCAGCTGAAACCGTAGATCAGCAGATGATGTTTGTCAGCCAAGGCGCCAAAAGAGACCTTCTTGTGCATTTGCTCAATCGAGCTGATGTGGAGACTGCATTGGTGTTTACCCGAACCAAATACGGCGCAGACAAAGTGGTGCGTTACTTGAGAAAAAACAACATTCGAGGCGAAGCAATCCATGGGAACAAGAGCCAGCCTCAAAGAGACAAGGCCATGAATGCTTTCCGAAAAGGCAAGGTTCGCGTCCTCGTGGCCACCGACATCGCTGCACGGGGAATTGACGTCGAAGGAGTTAGCCACGTGATCAACTTCGAAATCCCCAACATCAGCGAAACGTACGTTCACCGAATTGGACGAACTGGACGTGCAGGACGAAAGGGCATGGCCATTTCCATGGTGAATGAAGGTGACGAGCGCAATCACATGCGAGACATTGTCCGACTCATCAAACGAGACATCCCTCTTGAAAAAAACCACCAATGGCATTTGGACTTGCCACTGATTCACGCGGATTCCAAAACAATCAAAGTGCCCAAGAAGGAGAAGGTCAATCCACAGGATCAAGGTGGCCGCCGTCAGTCGCGCAAAACCCACGGCAATCACAGTGGATCAGGAGCTCCCAAACAAAAAAACAATCGCCACGTTTCAAAGAAAGGTGCCAACCAAGTCGCACAGCCTAACCAACAAGGCAAATCCCAAGACGAAAGAACCGAACAAGGTCGACCACACGGAAAGCGAAGATGGAAAAAGAAACCTAAGTTTCGCGGCCCCAGGGCGCAGGGGG
>DCBH01000072.1:0-49732 GCA_002313415.1 Flavobacteriales bacterium UBA1112 | reverse complement strand
GGGGGACCACCCCTCGAAGCCCTGAAAATGTAACCCTGAAGCCTTTAAAAAAAACACGTTCAGATGTCTATGGCATCTCTTCAGGGCGCAACCATGCATTCTTTCTTTGGACTTCCGTACGCGTGGAAAGGCTCATGAATCTTCTAAAATCTAGCCAAACATGCTTGAGCCAAGCTCATTGATAACGCGGCTGGTTCCATATTTTAATTTGATCCTTCTCCGTCACACCAGACAAGATTTCTGTGACGAGCCCATCGCTTAATCCGACTTCCAAATCGCGTCGCTCATAGGTGTTGTCCCCCACCAAAACATCCACAAAAGGTTGATTGACGTCATATTGGATGAGTCGTTCGCTCAACGCCAAAACCTGACTGCGCTCATCCAAAACCACGTCTGCTGTCGCGGAATATCCCGCGCGTAGAAATTGCCCTTCAGTCAAAATCACAGCAGCCTTAATTTCAAATTGAATTGCCCCACCCTCTTCCACGCCCTTGGGGGAAATGTGCTCCAAAGTCGCCGGGATCTGGATTCCTTCAATTGCACCAATGGTCAGGCGAATGGGCATGCCTTCATGGAGCTTTTCTACCTCGCTTTCGTCGATTTTGCCCACAAATTGCAAGTCTGCCATATCCGCCACTGAAGCAATCGTGGTGCCCTCGTTAAAATTGTTGGCTTCAATGACGCTGTTTCCTTTTTTGATGGGAACTTCCAACACCATCCCCGAGACCGTTGCTTTCACGAGTGTGTTGGATGAATTGTCTCCTCCTCGCGCCGTCACTCCCTCTTGAACAATCCGGAGATTGTCCTCTGCCGCATAAAGCTCCTCCCGGGCCTGCTTCAAAGCAAGTTCTGTGCGCTGAGCTTCAGCAATCGCCACCACGCCTCGAGTCAATAAGTCTGCATTGCGCTCGTGATTCAATTGTGCATCGTCCAGTGTGATTTTCGCCCTTGCCAGCCTAGACTCCGCGTTACTTAACGCTGCCACATCGGGCACAATCATGACCTCAGCCAACACTTCTCCAGCCTTCACGGCATCTCCCGGTTCTACGAGTACACGACGGACAATCCCTGAAACCTGCGGCTTGATGAGAATCTCCTGCCTAGGCTGCACACTTCCAGATGCCAACGTTTTCAGAACAATGTCTGCAGTACGAGGTGATTCTGTGTCGTAAAAAGCTTCAGCCTGTTGCTCTTGGTCCCGCAAATGTTTGACCGTGTATGCCGTTCCGACAAACACCAACAGCACGCCGACTACAAGAAGTATGAGTTTTCCGTTTTTCATGACATGGGTTTCAGAGAACAATTTAGGTTCGAAGAGCATCTACAGGTTGAATGCGCAAAGCTCGCAGAGCAGGCAAAACTCCGGCCAAGGCGCCGAGAATCGTCATGGTCATCAATGCATTCAACAACACATCCAACGTGATGTGCGGATGGCGAAAAATACCATTGTCCTCGGCGCTCACTAAGAAGGAATCCAAAGTATCCAAAGCAAAGACTCCAAAAATTCCACCAATCAGTCCCGCAAGTATGGTGAGCGTCAGCGTTTCCATCATGATCTGAACCACAATGTTTGCTGGAGTGGCGCCAAGGGCACGACGGACGCCAAGTTCCCGCGTACGCTCCTTGACCGTAATGAGCATAATGTTCATGATTCCGATAACACCAGCAAACAAAGCCAACCCACCAAACACGAATGACACCCATCGAAAGGCGCGAAACACGGTGGACATTTCTTCGTGAATTTCAGCCATGCTCCACTCGCCAAACCCCCTTGGATCTTCAGGGTGAACGCTTTTTTGAGCCTTAAGCAAGCGAAGAACTTCGGCCACAGCAGTATCGCCACGGACATCCTCCTTGATCAAAAGACTCAACCATCCCACTTTATCTCCCATATGGAACGCCCGATTGAATGTTGTGTAGGGAGTAAAAATGCTGTTCTCACTCTCCTCGGCATCTTCACCTGTCTGCTGGCTTTTGAACACCCCGACCACAGTAAAGTTGACCCCTTGAATTTGGATGTGGCTGCCCAAAACCTCTTCATCACGTGAAAAAAGCGATTGCCTGACTCGGGTACCGATCACCGCGACTTTGCGTCGATCGTCAAGGTCACGTTGATTGATGTATCGGCCCTCAGTGACAATGACAGGATCGATGTCCTTGTAAACAGGAACATCTCCAAAAACACCACAAGCAGCACTCTTGAGATCGTGCGTTACATTGTTTTCTCCACGCCACCCACCGAGCTGATTCCGGGGTGCGACAGCCTGAAGGGTTGTCGCATTTTCAACCAAGTATTCCACGTCCGAACTCGTGAGTTCGATTTTTCTTTTTCTGGGGTATCCTTTGTACGCCATACTTGTTGACTTTCCCCATATAAAGGCACTGTTTTTCACTCTATTACCCATATCTGCCTTAACTCCTTCTTCAAGACCATTAGATGCGCCGACAGTGATTAAAATCATGAATAAGCCCCACCCTACACCAAGCGAACTAAGGAACGTGCGAAACGGGTTGCGAAGAAAAACTTGCGCCAACTCGAGCCACGGATCTCTCTCCCACCACCTCATTCGTCACGCAGGGCTTCAACAGGTCGAATGGCCACTGCACGCAATGCAGGGCCAAGGCCACTTGCCAATCCAACAACAACCAGAACACCAAGGGCAAAAAGAGCAATGCGATGATCGACCTGAGGATTTTGAAAGTATTCGTGGTTGGCCATTGGTGCCATCACTGACAACAATCCAACCGCAATGATCAACCCCAAACTTCCACTGAACAAAATCAAAACTGTGGATTCCATGACAACGAGACTCACAATTCCGGCATTGGTGGCCCCGAGTGCCTTTCGAACTCCAATTTCCTTGGTTCGCTCTTTCACTCCGATGGCCAAGATGTTGGCTACCCCTACGGCACCAGCCAGAAGAGTCATGAGTCCAATGCCCCAAATGAATAAACGAATGCCCGTAAAAATGGAGTCATAGAGCGCGTATTCCTCGTTGTTGTTGTCCACCTTCACCCCATTTTGGTCGTCGGGATGAACTTGTTTGGTCTCCTTCAACCAAAAAAGCATGCGATTGCTCTGATCGACGGTAGCTTCAGTCGTCATGTTTCCGGTACCATATAAAATCTGATCAATCCAAGCCTCTGGCCGGTACAATGCCTTTGCGGTCGAAAAAGGGATGTACACAACCCTGTTTTCCCATCTTGAACCCGGATCATTGAATGTTCCAACCACCAAAAAGGATGCGGCATTGATGCGAATGTATTGTCCCACCGGATCTGTTCCTCCGAACAAATCCCGAACAACATTTGGCCCGAGCACGGCCACTTTGCGGCCGTCTTGAACATCACGATCATTGATGAATCGGCCAGACAACAAAACTGATTGTTCCAAATCAATGTGTGACGGGTCTACGCCACGCACCCCATATCCACCACTTTTGTTTTCACCTGCCGGATTTTCCCAGATGATGTTGATGCCAAACAAACGGATGCGTCTGGAAAATGACGGTATCGTATCAGCCTGCGAAGCCAAGCCAGTGAAGTCCTGCTCAGTCAAACGAATTGGACGATTGCTTTGGTTGCCGCGGTATGGGATTTGTGTTTTGCCCCCTTCCACCATGATGCTGTTGACTGCATTATCCGCGAATTGACCTTCTACACCGTTTTGCAGGCCATGGCCAAGACCTTGCATCACCACGAGAATGAAAATCCCCAAGGCCACACTTAAACCTGTTAACGAGGTACGGACGGGATGAGCCAACACATTGTGTGCCACCTCCAACCACGCATCACGATCAAACATGGCCATGGGATTCCACCAAACCATCTCGAAGCCTTATTGTACGACCACATTCGGCAGCAATGTCAGATTCGTGTGTAACCACCACCATCGTGGTTCCTTCGGAATTCAATTCCTTCAACAGGTCAATGACTTCGCTCGACGTAACACTGTCCAATGAGCCAGTGGGCTCATCCGCGAGAATGACACGCGGTGTTGCGGCCAAGGCCCGCGCAATGGCCACGCGCTGCTTTTGGCCACCACTGAGTTGAGAAGGCAAGTGATGTGCCCATTCCAATAGACCAACTCGCTCGAGCAACTGACGGGACCTATGCTCACGCTCTTTCCGAGCGACTTTTTTGTAGTACAGTGGCAGAGCCACGTTCTCAGCTGCCGATTTGAAAGGAATCAAATTGAAACTCTGAAAAACAAATCCGAGCATCTCTCGACGCAGCTCTGCAGCGCGCCGCTCTGAAAGTCCAGACATGTCTCTTCCATCCAATTCATAATTCCCTCCATCGTAAGCATCAAGTAGACCTAAGATGTTGAGGAGCGTGGATTTCCCCGATCCCGAGGACCCCATGATGGCCACGAGCTCACCAGCACTGACTTGCAAATCGACCCCTTTCAACACCTGCAACGACTGGCTCCCAGTCAGGTAAGATTTGGTAACGCCGTTGAGCACAATCATGGGCGAATATACTCGCGGTCTTGTCGTTTTAATGTGGCACAACGTGACATGTTTCAAAGGTCGAAGAAAGATTTTTCACGAACAGCTTCCCCGTTGACATTTCAAATGAAAGATCTAAATTGAACCTGTTGTTTCTGGTAATGCTCATACTTGCAAAGCCGAATGTCACTTTTGGGCCTCATGAGATGAGGGGTTGTGCCCACCGCAGTATGTTTACGGTATGCCCCAGCTGCCCCCTGTTTCCGACGCATTAAGGCACGCGTTTTCCCCTGTTCGATTTGCCGAATCCGCGACCAAAGCCACCGAATTACTCACTTCACACCTGAAACAAGCCCAAGAGCGTCAGGCGTTCTCCTCCTATCCCGCGCCCTCACCCGAGGAGGAACGAACATTTTGGAGTGATTCAGACGTCTGGAAAGACGGGCGTGACGGCATTTTTGCTAACGTCATTGCCCGCTCAAATCATCTGCACGACCCCCGATATATGGGTCATCAAGTTGCCACAATCATTCCAGAAACAGCCTCGACGGGGATGGTCACAGATATGCTCAACAATGGTCAAGCCATTTACGAAATGGGGCCGAGCAATGCGGTTCAGGAGGACCTCTTGATGTCCGAAATCGCAAGGATGCTGGGTCTACCAGAGGAATCTGGCGGTATTCTTTGTCATGGCGGCACACTCGGCAATTTGGTGGCTTTGATGGCCGCCCAACGACATGTGGCACATCAATTGGGTTTGGATTCTTGGCAAGATGGAATCCATGTCTTTCCTCAGCCACTGGTAGTCTTGGTCTCCGAACGTGCTCATTACTGCATTGCCCGCGCCATGAGAACAATGGGATGGGGTGCAGAGGGGACTGTTTTGGTCCGCACCAACCACAAGCACCAAATGTGCGTGGACGACCTCCAAGCGCAACTCAAGCGCGTCCTTGACCAAGGGAAGCGAGTCCTGGCTGTTGTTGGTAGCTCCTGCACGACCAGCGCAGGGGCCTTTGATCCCCTCGAAGACATTTCGTCTGTATGCAAACGTCACGGAATTTGGTTTCACGTCGATGGTGCACATGGTGCATCCGTAGCATTCAGCAGCACACATAGGCATCTGGTGACAGGAATCGAACACGCCGATACCGTGGTGCTTGATTTCCACAAAACTTGTGGTCTTCCCGCTTTGTGTACGGGCGTGTTTTATGGCCGATACACCCAAAGCTTCTTGCCTTTTTCCCAACATGCTGAATATTTGTGGGACAACGCCGAAGACGAAGACTGGTGGGATACAGGCAAGCGCACTTTTGAATGCACCAAACGCATGCTAAGTACTCGTCTTGCCGCAATCAAGGCAGAATTTGGCTGGGGCATTTGGGCGGAGCTTGTCGACCGGATGTGGGCCCTAGGAAATGTTTTGGGAGCCATGATTGAAATGCGTGACGGGTGGGAATTGGCCATGAAACCAGAAGCGAACATTGTGTGTTTCCGTCCACTTTGTCCGGACCCTGAAATTTCAATTGTTCACTGGAATGACGTCATCAAATGCTTGAGAAAAATGCATTTAAAACGAGGATCTAGCTACGTCGTAATGACAGAATTTGATGGCAAAGTTTGGCTGCGTTGCACCTTAATGAATCCCTTGACGGACACAACAGACTTCGAAACCATGCTCCAAGAATTCGAAGCACTCTTGCCTGAGGCAATCAAATCATTTTCTTAAACGTCCCACTTGCTTCAAACAGCGCGCCCATTTGGCTTAGGTGGAACATTTCAAGGTCGGGGTGGCTTAGAACACAATCATCTGAAAAAATTAATGGGCTTTCAATGTCCATCGCTGTTTCGCGATGAACGACCTTCGCGGCCGCAACCTTCACTTCATGAGCGGAATTCGGAACGTAGCCATCATCGCCCACGTCGACCACGGCAAAACAACCCTGGTAGATAAGATCATTCACCAATGCAACGTTGTGGATGAACGCAAGGAAGTAGGCGAACTCATTCTCGACAACAACGATCTTGAACGCGAGCGAGGAATTACCATCCTTGCCAAAAATGTGAGCGCCACATGGAATGACGTCAAAATCAACCTCATCGATACGCCAGGCCACGCGGACTTTGGCGGTGAGGTCGAGCGCGTTTTGAAGATGGCAGATGCTGTACTCCTTTTGGTGGATGCATTCGAGGGGCCAATGCCCCAGACCCGATTTGTCTTGAGTAAGGCCATTGAACTGGGGTTGAAGCCAATTGTGGTGATCAACAAGGTGGACAAGGAAAATTGTGCGCCAGACTTGGTACAGGAACAAGTCTTTGACTTGATGTGCAACTTGAATGCCACAGAAGAACAATTGGACTTCCCCACGGTGTATGGTTCCGCCAAAAACGGCTGGATGGCTGAAGATTGGAAACTCCCTGCTGCCGATGTGTCCTACCTCTTGGATGTCATTTTGAAAGAAGTGCCTGAAGCGCCCTACGTGGAAGGAACACCACAGCTTCAAATCACCTCATTGGACTACAGCAAATACACCGGGCGGATCGCCATTGGCCGCCTTTACCGCGGGGATTTGCATGCAAATAAAGACTACATGCTCTGCACTTCTGAGGGCAACAAAAAGGTTCGAGCCAAAGAACTCTATGTTTTCTCTGGTTTGGGAAAAGAAAAAGTGGACCATGTCCGAAGTGGAGATCTATGCGCAATTACGGGCATGGATGGATTTGAAATTGGAGACACTTTGGCCGATTTGGAATCTCCAGAAGCCATGGATCGCATCGCTGTAGACGAACCAACAATGAGCTTACTTTTCACGATCAACACCTCTCCTTTTCTGGGAAAGGATGGCACCTTTTTGACAAGTCGTCACATCCGTGAGCGCCTCGATGTTGAACTTCAGAAAAATTTAGCCTTGCGAGTTGAAGCCACCGACAGCGAGGACAAGTGGAATGTGTTCGGTCGTGGCATCCTACACTTGAGTGTTCTCATTGAAACCATGAGGCGCGAAGGCTACGAACTTCAAATTGGTAAGCCCCAGGTCTTATTCAAAGAGATAGATGGCACAAAACACGAGCCTTATGAGCACTTGGTCATTGACGTTCCTGAAGCCACGGCTGGCAAAGCCACAGAATTGGTGATGACGCGCAAAGGCATGTTGCACGTCATGGAAGCCAAGGGAGATGTTCAGCACTTGGAATTTCGAATCCCTTCTCGAGGTCTGATTGGACTTCGAAATCAAATGTTGACCGCAACTGCAGGAGAAGCGGTCATGACGCACCGATTCGACGGATACGAGCCCTACGCTGGTGACTTGGCTACCCGAAGCTCCGGTTCTTTGGTGAGTATGGAAACAGGTCAGGCACGCGCCTATGAAATCGATCGACTGCAAGATCGAGGCACATTTTTCATCGACCCTGGAGAAGACATCTATGCCGGACAAGTGGTTGGCGAATCAGCTCGCGACATCGACATGGAGCTCAATCTCATCAAAGGAAAAAAGCTCACCAACATGCGCGCTTCCGGTGCAGACAAAGGACTTCGCATCGCCCCCGCCAAAAAATTGTCCTTGGAAGAGTTGATGGAATTCATCAACGACGACGAGTATCTGGAGGCAACCCCTAAAAATCTCAGAGTCCGGAAAATTCCGAAGCCGAAGTCACCATTTGGATGATTGTGAAGAACTCTTGCGCATCCTGTGCCCTTGGGCATGGATGGTTGTGAACATGCCCTGCTAACTTGGCCTGATGAATATTCCCGTCATACGTTACAGTCGAGATAAATCGGACTTCACCAAAACGTTAAGAGCGCGAGTTGACACCTATTTCAAGGAGCGCAACATCAGCCGCAAGGGCAACTGGCGGCTGCACCTCAAAACGACGGTGATGATTGCCTTGTACTTTGTGCCATGGGCGCTCATTACTTGGGGACTTGCGGGGAGTGGGTGGATGTTTTGGGTCGCGGAGTTTGCAATGGGGTTGGGATTGGCCGGGATCGGGATGAATGTCATGCACGACGCCAACCACGACGCGTACAGCGACAAAAAATGGGTCAATCTTTGGGTCGGGCGCATTCTTGATTTGGTTGGAGGAAATGCCGCCATTTGGAAAATTCAGCACAACGTGCTGCACCATACCTTCACCAATTTAGACGGGCTGGATGAAGACATTGACATGCATCCCATCATGCGTTTCAGCCCACTCAAACCTCGCTACTGGTGGCACAGATTCCAGCACATTTACTCCTGGTTTTTGTACTCGTTGATGACCATTTTTTGGATGATTGCCAAAGATTGGCTTCAAGTCAGACGTTACCACAGGAAAGGTCTTATTCGTCCCTCAGGCACCTCGTTGGCTCAGCTTTCAACCTCTCTCGCAGTGACCAAAACGCTTTACTTCTCTTACATTCTAGTGCTTCCCATGGTCCTTGGCGGTGTCCATTGGTTACAGATTCTCGGTGGATGGGTGGTGATGCAACTCGTCGCAGGGTTCATTTTGGCCATCATCTTCCAACCGGCTCACGTGATGGAAGACCACGACTACATGCCTGCCGAGAAAGGGACTGTGTTGGAGGTCGACCCACTCACCCACCAATTGCGCACCACGTCCAATTTTGGAACAGGAAGTGCCATCTTGACCTGGTTATGCGGCAGCTTAAATCATCAAATTGAGCACCATTTGTTTCCTCAAGTTAGCCACATTCACTTGCGCAAATTGGCGCCCATTGTGAAGCAAACTGCGGAAGAATTTGGCATCCCCTATCGTGCATCCACTACGTATTGGCAAGCCCTAGGCCTGCATACCCGGATGCTTCGGTCACTCGGAAAATCACAGCAGATTGCGGCTTGAACGATGGCACGTTTGTCTGTGGAACTTCAAGCGCGCCTACCCTTGGTCAATTCCTTTGAGCCATTCGCATGCAAATCTGAGTTATGGACGTCGTAGTTCTCACTGACAAACGATACCTGAATGCTGCGTCCAAGGACGACCCCAACAAGGATTACTTTGACAATTTGCTCACAGAGGATACGATGGTCCTCGATGCCCTCAAAAAGTGCGGGCTTCGCGTTGACCGTCGAGCGTGGTGTGATGAGGCAATGGATTGGTCGATCACCAAATCAGCTTTGTTTAGGACTACCTGGGACTATTTCGATCGTTGGAGTGAATTTTCGCCTTGGTTGCATCGCGTCCAATCCCAAACGCAGCTTTTCAATGCAGCCTCAATTGTCCATTGGAACTTGGACAAACACTACCTGAAAGACCTCAAAAAACTTGGAGTGAACGTGGTTCCCACTGAATTTGTGAAAAAGGGAGGTTCTACGCCTCTGAACACCCTTTCATCTCGCCTTGGATGGACAGACGTGGTCATCAAACCAGCCATTGCGGGAGCCGCCATAGATACCTATCGAGTGACGATTAAAGGCAATGAGCACATCTGTTCTCCTGATGCGCAGCCCTTCACGAACTGCGAATCTCTGTGGCAATCACTCGTGGCCCAACAAGACATGCTTGTTCAGCCTTTTCTTCCTCAAGTCATTGAGGCTGGCGAAAAGTCTTTGATTTGGCTTGATGGCCATGTGACACATGGTGTTCTGAAAAAAGCCAAAACCGGTGACTTTAGGGTGCAGGACGACCACGGCGGCACCGTTCACTCTGTCAATGTCAAGTCCGAGGATGAAACCCTCGCACGAGATATCATGTCCAAATGCATTCAACATTGTCGATCCCGAGGTTGGGACACTCCGATCTATGCGCGGGTGGATTTGATGCGAGACAACGAAGGGCAATGGCTGCTGTCTGAACTGGAAATGGTTGAGCCCGAATTGTGGTTTCGGTTCAATCCACCCGCAGCTCAAATTTTGGCGAGGGCAATTCAAAAAAGGCTCGCATCTCTTTCTTGAGATTTGCATGTGACAGAACAATAAGTCGTTCTTCCGGCTTACGTCAATCATGGACATCGCCTATGCACCGTGCTATGTTTTGGAGGTACCCGAGGGTCACCGCTTCCCCATGGAGAAGTATGCCCTTTTGAAAGACCAAATTTTGTACGAAGGCATCGTCTCGGATTCTGATTTCTTCGCACCCACCGCGATGCCTGTAGAGACCATCCTCTTGGCG
Source organism: Flavobacteriales bacterium UBA1112 (assembly GCA_002313415.1). Classification (GTDB taxonomy): domain Bacteria; phylum Bacteroidota; class Bacteroidia; order Flavobacteriales_D; family Sanyastnellaceae; genus UBA11663. The sequence continues at coordinate 39,173 of DCBH01000072.1, read as the reverse complement.
CATGATGCGGATTATTGGGACCGAACACTTCGTGGCAAGTGGACTCGCAAGGAAGAACGCCGCAGTGGGTTTCCTTGGTCAGAGGCCATGGTGGAACGTGAACGCGTCATCATGCAAGGCACCTTGGAATGTGCAAAAAAGGCCTTGACTTCAGGCTCGGTGGCCATGAACATTGCTGGTGGAACCCATCATGCCTATTCGAATCGTGCCGAAGGGTTTTGCATTTTCAACGACTTCGCACTTGCATCAAAATGGCTTTTGAGCAACAACTCGCTGGCACGAATCCTGATTGTCGACTGTGATGTCCATCAGGGCAATGGCAGTGCCGCCATTCTTGCTGACGAACCGAGAGTCACGACCTTTTCCATGCACGGCGCATCCAATTATCCGCTGAACAAAGAAACCAGTGACATTGATGTGGCTTTGCCTGACGGAACCACAGATGAGGTTTACCTCTCTTTGTTGAAAACGCATCTTGAAAGTCTCATCCCTGCCGATGGCATTCGGCCTGATTTGGTGATGTATCAATGTGGTGTCGACGTTTTGGCATCTGACAAGCTAGGCAGATTGGCCTTGACGCTACAAGGGTGCATGTCCCGGGATCGCATGGTATTTCAAATGTGCCGAGAATGGGACATTCCAGTGGTTTGCGCCATGGGTGGCGGATACTCTCCAACGGTCAACACCGTCGTTCAAGCCCACGTCAATACATTCAGGGCTGCGTTGGATGTCTGGACATGACTTGCATGTTTGGACCCTGGCCAGAAACGCAATCAGTCAGAAACAACCAATTGAGTGCTTCCCGTCTCAGATTGAATGACGTACAGCCCTGGAGCTAGCGACTGCCACACAACCCTTGAGCCTGCGGAATTCCGTCCGCGTTTCATGGTCTGCCCCATCACATTCACAAGTTTCCATGAAGTCGACTGCTTGAACGTGACGAACACCCGACCTTGAGTCCTCGCGGGATTGGGAAACACAAGTGGATTTTCATCGATGCGCATGTCCTCGAGCAACGACTCTGCCTCATAATCGTAATCGCCACATATTGGAACGTAATCCTCGCACGCCCACTCCCCCAACTTCCCTGCCAATGCACTGAGGGTGAGGTCATAATACCCGGGATTGAAAATGTCAATGTGCGGAACATGCCCTGCCCCTTCCACCGTAATCAGACAATGGTCAAGGCCAATTTCTTCTGCCTTATTGTGCACGATGGAGCTTCCATCCACGTCAATCAAATTGATGATTCCCAACAACGAGATGCCCCCCTCTCCATAAGGCACCGTTTGGTCTTCTGTTCCGTGGATGCTAAACAGCGGCTCATTCCCGCCGAGATTCATAAAATCTGTGGTTTGAAGTGCCCCGGAAATGTTGAATACCCCATTCACCTCACTGCTGTATCCCGTATTGCCCGAGAGGCCTTCTAGACCACCTCCCAACCCCACCTCGGTGACATCAATTTGGGCGGGAATTTCACTTTGTTCATCCACATAAGCATGATGAAGCGCGATGAACGCTCCCGCACTGATTCCACCGAGATAGATGCGGTTGGCGTCAATGTCCCAAGGATTGCCATAATCCAATGAATGTCGGAAGTAACGAACGGCAGCCCGGCTGTCGTGAACTCCTCTCCAAACTGCTTTTATAAATTCATTGGTCAAATTGCCCAGAATACTGACACCTTTCCGGTAATTCATCGAGGCTACGACATAGCCCATTTGGGCCAAATCCTCGCAAAGAGGAACGACTTCCAGCCCACCATTGCTCCCCGACAAGAAGAAGCCCCCGTGGGCGATTAAAATCAATGGACGAGACTCCTCCACATCGCCTGTTGGTGAGTATACATCCACAACCAACTCTTCGGGTAGAAAATTGACATTGAAATTTTCGCCATAGGGTACATCATACTCCACTTCAAATCCATCAAAGGCTCCAGTGTATCGATATCGATATCCATCGCATTCGTCTTGTGCCATCAATGTGTCAACCGAAGAAATCAAGAGCAAAAAAACGAAGACTTGGCATCGGAAGTGTGAGAACATTCTGAACATGGTCTTAAGGGCATTTCAACAGATGTAAACAAGGTAAAGACATCCACACTAAACTTCAGCGCTTCAGTGCCATCTTCTCTAATTTTGCCGCATGTCACAACACCGCATCCTCGTTCCTGTGGACTTCACTCCTGTATCCACCAACGCAGTCAAACACGCCATTGCAGTAGGCCAGGCACTGAAGAGTGAGCTTCACCTCGTTCACATCGTCGGAAAAAAAAGTGAATTTGGGGAAGCCCGACAGCGTCTTCAAGCATTCGCCAAAGAACAATTGGCCGCTTTTGAGGGAGATGTGAAGGCCACTGTACGGATTGGCAATTTGTTTGACGACATCGACGACGTATCCGTTGAAATGGACGCCAATTTGGTCATCATGGGGACCCATGGCTTGAAAGGAATGCAATTCATTACCGGCGGACGAGCACTCAAAATTCTGCGTCAATGCTCCGTCCCATTTATCATTACGCAATCGCGTCCAATCCGTGAAACCGGCTACGACGACATCGTCGTTCCTTTGGATTTACATCAGGACACAAAGCAGAAGTTGGCCATTGTCGCAGAAATGGCATCCTACTTCAATGGACGCGTCCACATCATTTCTCCCGCCGAGTCCGACGAATTCTTGCAAAACCAGCTCCGACGAAATGTGGAGTTTGCCTCGGACTACTTTGAAGACCGTGGCATTGAGTACACCACCAAAATCAGTGAACACGACTCAGGCGCCTTTGTCAAAGACGTGATTCGTTACACGGCTTCCATCGAGGCTGATTTGATCAGCATCATGAACTTCCACGAAAAAAGTCTCATGGGAATTTTAGGCACATCTTACGAGCAACAAATCATCACCAATGAAGCGGAAATCCCCGTTTTGGTGTTGAATCCTTTCGAAACTCGAATCATTCGTCAAACTCCTTTTTCCTTCTAAACACGAGAAGTGAGAGCATTGTGTCTTGCCGCCGTCGTCTCTTTAAGTGCGATTTCTTGTTCGAAGCAGGACATCACCCGAGTGGACCTGTCTAAAGCCTCGTGGCATTGGTCGAATCCTGACTCTTCGTCTTCATTTCAAATTCCAGCCCTTGTTCCCGGCCACGTTCTTGAATCGCTAGTCCAATCTGGCCTCGCCCCAAATCCCAATCAAGGAACACACGAACGAGACGTGCAATGGGTAGAATCTGTACCCTGGACATTGAGTACCCATGTGAATCTGAGCAAGGGATTGATGCCAGGTGACAGTGCTGAATTGCACTTTGAAGGCCTAGACACCTACGCAGCAGTCCATGTCAATGACGTCTGCGTCCTGAAAGCCAACAATGCACATCGATCTTGGACAACTCACCCATTTCTTGTGACCGAAGAAGGATTGGACATCGACATCCTATTCGATCCCGTAGCCGAACGAGGTCAGGAGTCCTTAGACGCACAAGGAATGTTGATCCCAGCTAGCAATGAGGCCAGACCCATCGGATTCCAAACGAGCCCCATGACCCGGAAACCTGGATACCAATTTGGTTGGGATTGGGGACCACGTCTCGCAGGTCCGGGGGTTTCAGGTCAAATAAGTTTACACTGCGCAAACTCAAGCAAAAGAACAACTGCAACCTCACCCGTTTGCAAACAATTAGAGGTCAATGAGCGACTTGCAAGGGTACTTGTCCAGAACCACGAAGGATGGCATCTCGACATTGCAAGAGAAGACCACGCAGTGGATTGGGCTTGGGTGGAGGACGAAGTTCACATCGTCAATCCGGCGATGTGGTGGCCCGCAGATATGGGAGACCAACCACTTTACGAATGGACTTGGACCCATCTCCACTCGGGAACAGTTCGACGCCAAACCATGGGAATCAGGACGCTCCATTGGATTGAAAATGAAGATGAATGGGGAACCACCTTTCAATTGACGTTGAATGGACTCTCTGTGCATGCCAAGGGTGCCAATGTCATTCCCCCAGATTTTCATCAGACGAAGGATGCAGACCGCTGGATAAAACTCGTGGAGCAAGCAAGGGCCGCAAACATGAACATGGTGCGTGTCTGGGGCGGTGGCGTGTATCCACCAAATGCCTTTTTTGATGCGTGCGACCGAGCAGGATTGCTTGTGTGGCAAGACTTCATGTTTGCCTGCACCATGGTCCCTGACGATGAGGATTTTTTTGAAAATGTTCGCCTTGAAGCCCAAGAGCAAGTTCAACGCATTGCCCACCACCCTTGCTTGGCCTTGTGGTGTGGAAACAACGAAGTAGAACGCGCTTGGACTTCTTGGGGGTGGCAGGAAACGTATGGCCTTCGCGAAGAAGACAGCTTGCGACTCGAGAACGCTTACAAAAAACTGTTTCACGAAGTTTTGCCGGACATCGTAAACGAAGGGTCTGACACATACTATTTGCCTACTTCTCCCACGTTGGACGAAAAAAGCGGAGATGAACACGCTTGGGGCGTTTGGTTTGGGCTTGAAGACTTTGGCTACTATGGCAATCACGGGGGCAGATTTGTAAGCGAATACGGTCTCCAAAGTCTACCTGACATTCACACACTGCTCGAAGCAGGTATTGAGGCATTCGATGACGACGCCCTCCAGTTTCGACAAAGAAGCAGCATGGAATGGTTGGAACCGGGGTTTGACGGGTGGGACATGATGCATCATTTCATGTCCAAAACAACCGGAGCTCCTCTCCCCAACAACCTGGTCGATTGGATTTTCAAAAGTCAATGGACACATGCAGAGGGCATCCGACAAGCCTTAGAGCAACATCGTACCAGCCATGGGCGTTATTCCGGGTCCCTGTTCTGGTCATTGAATGACGTTTGGCCCGGCGTGTCTTGGTCGACTGTGGACCACTCAGGCCGATGGAAACTTGCACACTACGCCGCCCGGCGAGCCAATGCGCCTCTAACCGCTCTGTGGTGTAGACAAGACCGAGATTCGCTTCGCTTTGACCTCTTTAATGCATTTCCTAACCCATTTCAGGGGAAACTTCACGTCGCAGTCAAGGACTTCAATGGAGAACCCTTCAACCAAACTGAAATTTCAATAAGCCTTGATCCGAGAAGCGATGATTTGGTCAACTTGGGCAACATGATTGTTTGGAATGTTCGGCCTTTGGATTCCTACTTGAGTTGGCAGTTGACCGATGATGACGGACATGTTGTGGTGAATTCCACGGCACTTTGGTGCGCTCCTGTTCTCGCCCATTTGCCAGAACCTCGGATACAATGTTTAGAAACAAAAGAGGGATTTCAATTGCAATCTGACGTTTACACCCCTGTTGTCCAAATGACATCAAATGTGCCAGGGCATTGGTCAGACAATGGCATGTCATTGGAGCCAAATCAGATCTGCGTCGTGCAATTTGAGCCAGACTCAAAAGACAAAGTAATACTGGAAGTTTGTGCTCGAGGAGGAAATACACCTCCTCAATGAAGCGCAACTATGGTGAGTTGGTTTGGGCCTAACGATTTGACATCACCAACTTCTGCTCCATGCCACGCCTTGGCTAAAGGGGCTTCGCTGCTGACACCGTAAACATGTCCTTCTCGCATGTCAATGCGGTTCAGTGCGACTCCCACGAGGACCCAGGGACCATCCGTCTCGACCAAAACCCCGGATGCCACCCGAACAGGAGAAACTTTTGATTCACCAATTTGATTCACTTCCTGCAGTGCTCGTTCTGCGCGGACAAGGGTGTCATTTACTTGGCGCATTTCCTGATGAATCATCGCCCGTGCCGTTTCGTGCTTGTCCCCTGCTGAACTTTTGGATTCAGACAACAACGATTGTTTCAGCGACTGAAGCTGACGAATGGATTCGTCCTTGCTTTTCTCGAGATGAGAACAAATGCGAGCACAAACCAACCTTTTATCCATCTCTCAAAATTAAGGTCGTCTTTCTCACCACGGACTTTTCTCTGTTGACAACCTTTGACATTAAAAAGCCCTTGGACCTGTTATTTTCGCCTCAGACAATTTTTATTATCGAAGACGCAGTTCAAAAAAATCTTTATCATGATTCAACAAGCTCAAGTTATTGCCGCCCAAGACGAATGGGGCTCGGGGGTTGTAGCCATTGGTGCTTTGCGCGACCAAAGAGGTGAATGCGAAACTTTTGCCAGTAATTTTTTAGACAAGATGTATGCGTTCGAATTGGGAACAGTCCTCTTCAAACCTACCAAATGTGCGAATGAGCAATTTCGTGCAACCAAAGCTGAGGCCCGTTCTTACTTTATTGCAGGAGACGACCGTGCTTGTCAAGAAGATGGCGGATTTGCCATCAATCCATGGACCAAAGTCCGATTTGAAAATACAGGATTCATCCTCGAAGGAGAACGAGCAATCGCAATGGGAAATTACTTTTTCACCGACCTCGATGGCAATGAAGCCAAAGTCGAATACACTTTTGGGTACAAACTCGTCAATGGCGCATTGAAGATTGACCTTCACCATTCCTCTTTCCCTTACAACCCCTGATCAAATTGTTGCGTCAACTCCAGTTGATTCTTCATCACCAACCATGACAATCCTGGCCTGGAAAAAGTCATCAGCCGTCACAATTTTGGCAATTTGGATGACCACGATGTTTCTGCCGTTCGTCCGATTCAATGCGAATGAATCAATCGGCATCCTTGAACTTGAACACAACGAACAGGAATCCGAAGTCGAAGAATTGTCGCTAGAATGGGATGAGACTACCATTGATGAATGCATGAAGGCCTCATCAGCCTTTGAACGTCACTTCGATGCGCACCTTCTCAAGATGAGTCTGCACGAACGCTTGTATGCTTCAAGATTGCTAGACCCACCAGATAAACGCTCCTCTTGATGGCCCAGGCCTCTGCAATCAGAGCCGGAATCAAACAAGTTTATCTGACGTTTTCAATCTTTTTCTCATGTTTCAGCATCTCGGGCGTGATTTGCCCTCTTCCATTGTTGTTTTTCTTGTTGCACTTCCACTTTGCTTGGGCATCGCCCTCGCCTCAGGAGCAGCACCCATTGCCGGCGTGATTGCGGGCATCATTGGCGGCATCATTGTCGCTCCCATCTCAGGCAGCCACGTCGGTGTATCTGGTCCTGCGGCTGGCCTCGCAGTCATCGTGTATGATGGCATTCAAGAGGTCGGCTTTGAAGCCTTTCTCTTGGCCGTGGTCATCGGTGGTCTCGCCCAACTTGTACTCGGCATTGCCCGCGCCGGAATCATTGGCAAGTATTTCCCCGCCAGTGTCATCCAAGGGATGCTGGCAGCCATCGGCATCATCATTTTCATCAAGCAAATTCCTCACGGTCTTGGATATGCAGGCGCAGAAGGAACAGCCAAAGCAGACAAAGTCTTTGATGTCTTGCTCCTGTTAGGGGACAATTTGGCTTACACCGCACCCACGGCAATGCTTGTTACGGCAGTATGCCTTGGCATCCTCGTGTTGTGGGAAACTTCATTGATGAAAGCCCAAAGCTTTACCAAGGTGTTGTCTGGTTCTCTCGTGGCGGTCATGGCAGGCGTAGCAATTCATTTGTTGACGAAGAGCAGCGGCGGTGCCTTGACGGCAAAGCAATTGGTGGATGTTCCGACAGGTCACGCCGCGAACGGCATTGATCCTACCGCGTGGGGCGCGCTCTTCACTTTCCCGGACTTCACTGCAATTGGGGACAGTGCAATCTGGATTTTGGCGGCCACCATCGCCGTTGTTGCCAGTTTAGAAACACTCCTGTGCGTGGAAGCCACTGACAAATTGGATCCACAGAAAAGAGTTACGCCAACCAACCGAGAACTTTTGGCTCAAGGCGTTGGCAACACAATGAGTGGTTTGATTGGTGGACTGCCCATCACTCAGGTCATTGTTCGTTCTTCGGCGAACATTCAAACAGGCAATGCAACCAAGATGAGTGCCATTCTTCATGGTGTCTGGCTCTTGGTGTTCTTCCTTTTTGCTCCGACGCTGCTCACTTACATTCCACTAGGCAGTCTTGCCGCAGTGCTTTTTGTCGTCGGTTACAAATTGGCCAAGCCAGCCACTTTCAAGAAAATGTTTGACAGTGGAATGACCGTGTTTGTTCCCTTTTTAGTGACCATTCTGGCCATCGTATTCATCGATTTGCTCAAAGGCCTTGGCATTGGCCTAGTGGTCGCACTGATTGCGAATCGCGTATTTCCAAACAAAGCGCAGGCGTAACAATTGAACCAGTACAGCACGGTAAAAATTAATTTTTTGCCTCTCGTGTAAGTGCTTTGAGCTTGCGAAGCTCAGGGTCATCCAAGTGGCGATACGTACCTACGGGTAAATCTCCGAGTTCGACGTTCATGATGCGTACGCGCTTCAGTCGTCGGACTCGGTAACCCAACTCCTCACACATCCGCCGAATTTGTCTGTTTAGTCCCTGCTTCAGGATGATTTTGAATGATTGCGGGCCAGTGGCATTCACTTCACAAGGCAACGTAACGGTATCTAAAATGGGAACTCCTTCTGACATCTTCTTGAGGAACTCTCCGGTAACAGGTGCATTGACCGTCACGTGATACTCCTTTTCGTGCCCAAAACGCGCCCGAAGAATGTCGTTGACGATGTCTCCATCGTTGGTCAAAAAAATCAGCCCTTCACTCATTTTATCTAATCTGCCAATAGGATAAATCCGAGTTGGAAAATCAATCGCATCAATGATGTTGTCCTTTTCACGTCGCCGGTCCGTTGTGCACACGATACCCACAGGCTTGTGATATGCGATGATGATTCGCTCTTGATCGCTTGTTGCTACTTCGACTCCATCCACCGCGACCACGTCTCCGAGTTGCACACGGGTTCCCATTTTAGGAACCACCCCATTGATGGTAATTCTGCCTTCTTCAATCAGTGCATCTGCAGCCCTGCGCGAGCAATGACCTACCTCACTGAGGTATTTGTTGATTCGGGTTCCTTGTGATAATGACTCACTCATGGTTGCCAAAGGTCGTGAATGCCCCTCCTCTTGCTGCATTACAGGCGTACCTTTGCTCCGTGAACTTGTCTGGCGCCAATTCATCCCCATTCCACCTCGATCCCATCTCGCCATTTGCTGGTGTGAAAGGAATGGAACAACTGAAAAAAGAAGCTCGTGCTTTTTTGGATTCAATGGCTGCTGACCCAGTCGCAGGCGCGGACATTCCCGATGTCACTCTGCGATGGAAACAAATTCAATCTGAAATTGAGTCAACTGGAACTTATAAACACAACTATAAGGAGTTAGAGTTTGGGTCTAGACTTGCATGGCGCAATTCAAATCGGTGCATCGGACGACATTTTTGGCGAACCCTTCAAGTTCACGACGCACGCAAATGCGACAGCCTCGATGAGGCCGTCTCACACCTCAAGTGCCACGTCAATGCTGCATTCAACGGCGGAAAAATCAGCAACGTCATCACAATCTTTCCTCAGGCGCAGTCAAGCGAGGACGTGCCATGGCGTATGGCCAACCACCAATTGGTTCGCTACGCTGGATTTGAGCAAGCCCATGGAAAGGTCTTGGGTGATCCGGACAGCATCGATTTGACAAAGTACTGTATCAATCAGGGATGGGATACCAAAGAAACTCCTTGGACCCCACTGCCCTGGGTCCTAGTGGAATCAGGACGGGCCCACACGCCCGTAGATCCGTTTCACGACGGCAATTTGTCCCCCCACGACATCCCCATTGCACATCCGGATTTTCCAGCGACAAAGAATCTTGGATTGAGGTGGTATGCCGTGCCGATCTTGGCAGACATGGCATTGAAAATTGGAGGCGTGATTTATCCTTTTGCCCCATTCAATGGGCATTACCTCGGTACTGAAATTGCGGCGAGAAACTTGACGGACCCTGACAGATACAATGTTCTTAAACCTTGGGCAGAGTCTTGTGGCATCGCCACAAAATTGCGACGTGGCCTATGGCAAGACGAAGCCTTGGTTCGGCTCAATCAGGCGCTGCTGGCGAGTTTTGACGCCGCTGGGGTCACAGTCGGCGACCATCACCAAATTGGCCGCGCATTTGAGCAATGGTGCCAAGCTGAGGAGCGACAAGGACGAGAGGTCCCGGGAGATTGGTCGTGGTTGACTCCACCCATGTCCGGCAGCTTGACTCCACAATACCACCGACATTTCACGAACAGCGTAATCACTCACACCAACTACTTCTATCAACCCCCTCCGCGTGTGAACGGAATGACATTTACATCCAAAGCCAAGGAGACTCACCGCCTGCTGGCAACAGACGCGTTTCCTGAAGAAGATGTACCTAAGCGTTGTCCCTTCTCATCTTTAGGCAGAACCCTTAAATCCTTTTGGAAATGATGTTTCCCTCTATTTTCATGTCGAAGTGACCGACCTCTCATGAAGGCCAAACACCTCTATCTTTTAGCTTCGAGCTGGCTTTTGGCGGGCCTCAACGCGTCATTTGCCCAAGTCAATTCGCGAGGTTTTACGGTTCAAATGGGCGATGAAATGCCTGACTTTGTGCTTCACGACCTCGCAGGAAACACCTACACAAAAAGTTCTCTAATCGGCACAACCTATGTGCTGCAATTCACCGCATCCTGGTGTCGCGTGTGTCGAGCAGAGATGCCTCATTTGGAGTCCGAAGTGTGGCAATCTTTTCAAGATCGCCCGTTTTTGCTTTTGGGTGTCGATCTAGATGAGCCGCACGATAAAGTCGCTGCATTTTCCGAACGTATGGGAGTGACTTACCCCATGTGCCCAGACCCCGGTGGTCAAGTTTTTTACAGCATTGCTGAACCAAAAGCGGGAGTCACACGCAATGTTGTGGTCGATCGCAGTGGCCGCATAGCCATGTTGACTCGCTTGTTTGATGAAGAAGAATTCTCTCAAATGATTGATGTCATCGATGCACTGACCTCGGCGAAATAACTCGGAAAACGAGCCTTTGGGGAACCGTTTCTTGCATTCAAAGTCCTAAGCAAGTCTAGACTTATGTCGAGATGATGTCGAACTTGCGGGCATGACCCAAAGGCATGTTCACTTTTTCTTCGGCTTTTTCATGTCCACATTCATGCTGTGCTTTCCAGCATGTTCAAGAAGTCTTTTATTGGATGCACCCGCAGTTGGATCCATGCATCTTGAAATCTGGCAAAACGAAACGGTAAACTTTAACCCTGACATGCACTCCGATTCCATGTGCATGGAGGACGGTGCTTTTCGCCTTGATGCGGGACGCATTTTACTCAAGCCCTTGGCCATTCCAGTTCATCCAAGACGTTGCAACATCGAACTCGAGGTGTCCATCAAATCTTCAGGAGATCCGTGGGACAAAAGCGGCAGCCTCTTTGCTTTTGCAGGTGACGCTGGACGAGACTATTTAAACCGCATGCTTGACGGCGATGACGCCGACACGACAAGATTTGCGGGAATCGTTCAAGAGGGGGTGAGACAACCTCCCCTAGAACTGATGCGATTCATCACCCCATTTGGAGTCGGGCACTTCAGCCAAAACGATCGCGCCAACAATTATCGTCCAAAAGCTGTGTCTCGCTGGGCAGATAGTGCTTCATGGAAAGCTGATGTGTCTTACCTCCAACCTTGGCTTGAATCCGCCGATACAATTTGGATAGGAGCTTACATCGACACGTGGACCTCGGAGGGCTACACCTTGACTGCAAGCCTTCATGTACTAGAAAGCCCCCTGCCTTGTGATTGGGCTTCGGAACATCTCATCATGCCATTGTTCAACACCACAAAACTTGCACACGACCAACGACCTTTCACACAGCTCCCTGATTCTGCCCTACGCATCGAATTCAAGCTTCAACATCCCGGTGAAACGACCCTGCACTTTCTCACCACTGGTCACGGCGGCCACGCAGGTGGAGATGAGTTTACAAAACAGCCTCATGCCCTGGTCCTCGACGGCGACACCATAGATGCTTGGACGCCTTGGCGCGACGATTGCGGCGCATTCCGAAGATTCAATCCCACAAGCGGATTTTGGCCTTCGACCTATGTCTATCGTGGTGACACTCTCACAGAACGCGTGGCCTCTTCAGACCTTAGTCGGTCCAATTGGTGTCCAGGAGATTGGGTAATTCCTCGAAGCATTGCTCTTGGACGACTTGGTGCAGGAAGGCACATCCTGCACGTTGACGTTCCAGGCGCCCAACCGTGGAGCGAAAATGAGTTCAACTTCTGGAACCTTGCTGGCTGTATCGAAATCCAAGAATCTTACGACTGATTTCATCTTCTCAGTCATGGAGAATGTGAGTCATCAGGTGCTGATGTGGCTCAACACCGGAGAATGGAAGCCATCATGGTTGAATGGCGTCCAACTCATTCAATACAAATGCCCACTTGTCCGCTTGCTCATCCAAGATTTTGCCGATGGGCTTACCCGCTCCGTGTCCAGCATTTGTCTCCACACGCAAAAGCACTGGGCGAGTTCCTTTGTGCGTGGCCTGAAGTCTCGCAGCAAACTTGAAACTGTGAGCTGGAACAACCCGATCATCGTGATCTGCAGTGGTCACCATGGTACTGGGATAGATCACTCCATTCCTCAAATTGTGCACAGGTGAGTAGCCTAGAAGATTCTCAAAATCAGCTTTGGAGCTATCCGCACAGCCGTATTCGGGAATCCATCCCCAACCAATCGTGAATTTGTGATACCGAAGCATGTCCATGACACCCACTGCAGGCAAGGCAACACGAGCAAAGTCAGGACGCTGCGTCATGATGGCTCCAACGAGCAACCCTCCGTTGCTTCCTCCAGCGATGGCAAGCTTGTCATGAGAAGTGTAACCCTCGCGAACAAGATATTCTCCTGCAGCGAAAAAGTCGTCAAAAACATTCTGCTTGTCCAAAAGCATCCCTGCTTTATGCCAGGCCTCTCCGAATTCTCCTCCCCCTCGCAAATTGGGCATGGCGTAAATCCCTCCACGCTCGAGAAATGCAATGTTGCTCGCGCTGAAACTCGGTGTTAAACTGATGTTGAATCCGCCATAAGCATAAAGTAAGGTGGGATTGCTACCATCTCTCACCAGGCCTTTCTTGTGGACAATGAACATTGGAACGGGAGTGCCATCTTTGGATTCATACCATTCTTGATGTGCCTCAAATTCTTCGGGATTGAAAGCCACATCGGGCATGCTCCACAAGGCAGATTGTCCTGTAGCAATGTCCAGCTTATATATACTTGTTGGCTGGGTAAAAGATGTAAACGCGTAATACAGCTCAGTTGCATCCATTTTGCCACCGAAACCACCAACAGAGCCTACCTCAGAGGGCAGGGATACAACACGAGGATTTGAACCGTCGAGGTCATAACGCATGACTCGATTTGAGGCATTGCGCAAATAAGTGGCCCACAATTGTCCACCAACCACGCTTACAGATTCCAGCAAATCCTCAGACTCAGGAAGAACGTCTCGCCACAAATCCATGTTGGAGGGGTCAGCGGGGTCCGCTGCAATCAAACGATAGCGCGGGGCACCAATGTCGGTAAGGACGTAAAGACCACCATCCACGTGATCAACCATGGATGAATTGTGTTTAAATCCCGTGACGATTGGCTTCCATTGTGCTCCGTCCTCTTCAAGTGATTTGACGTGAAGACTGTTCCCATCCGTACCAGTGCTTGTGCTCAACACCACATATTTGCCATCTTCCGTAGCCCCTGCAAAATGGTAACGGTTGGGTTCATCGTCATTGCGAAAAACCAATCGGTCCTCAGATTGGGGCCGACCCACTTCATGAAAATACACACTGTGATAGGTGTTTTCGGCGCTGAACGCGGAGCCTTCAGGTGCTGGGTAACGGCTGTAATAGAATCCACCATCTATCCAAGAGGCACCAGAAAATTTGACCCATTCCAAAACCTCACCAGTCGACTTTCCAGTCTCCAAATCAATCACACGCATCTCCTGCCAATCCGAGCCAGCGGCATTTCGTACTTCAACCACAAATCGCCCATCTGGAGATGCCCCAGATAAGTTTGCAGTGACTGTTCCATCCTCACTAAGAGAATTGGGATCCAAAAAAACGCGTTCCTCCTCACCTTCTCCTTCCTGAACAAAAATGACACTCTGATTTTGGAGCCCGTTGTTGCGGGTCAGAAATATTTTTTCCCCAATGCGACGAGGAATTCCAACTCTGGGATGGTTAAACAAGGCCTCGCAGCGTTCACGAAGGACCTCGCGCTCGGGAAGTGCATCCAAAAACTCGCGTGCAGTAGACGCTTGCTCACCCACCCACTCAACCACCTCAGGATCACGATCGTCTTCCAACCATCGATAAGGATCGGCAACTGGGGTGGCCCAAAGTGTATCGATGACATCAACGATACGTGTCTCAGGATATTTCATAGAGTTGACTGAAGAATTGCCACAAGCGACCAACATTCCCACAGCAGTGAACATGGTCAGAGGCCAAACAAATTTCACAGAATTCATACTTGCGAAAGTATGCTACACCCCTTCGTGTAAACGACGAGACCAAAGGGCAATTTCTCCAACAAAATCAAAACTTTTTCAGTCCTTCACCCGATTGAACTGAAGCATCTTAAGCATCCATTTGGGCAAAGCTCTTTCGTTTGAACGATTCCGGGTATCCAAATACCAGTTGAGCTTTTTGACAATCGGTATTTTATGGGTTTCCACAAATTCGATCCATGTGCCATCCGGATCCTCAATGTAGGTGAATTGCCCGCTGGCCTCTCCCATGTCAAATGACGAAGAACTGTCAACCGTAAACGGGAATCCAGCCGCTTTAAGCTCCTTGCCCAGCGCTTCCATATCGCGAATGTCCCAACACAAATGGATGAATCCGAGATCTCCCCAATAACGTCCTTCAAACAGGCGACGCGGCGCGCGATCCATGGCCTGAATGAGCTCAATTTCTCCACCACCCAGCAATTCGCTGAATGCACCTTCGGTGGGCTGCGAACGTTTTAGTACGACCCTACGATAGACTTGGCCTCCACCGGGCAAAGGGTCAAAAGCGGAGTGGCTGCCAACCTCATCCATCAACACATGGTCATAACCCAAAATATCCGAGTACAACTTCAAAGACTTCTCAACGTCACTCACGCCGAGAACCGCTCCTCCTACCCCGCCCCCGTAATTCGCAGGTCCAAACCACTCATTGCTCTCAACTATTTCGAACAAATAACCGTGCGGGTCCTTGAGATAAAAATGCTTTACGCCATCGGGACGACGATGAACGGGACCAAGTGCATTGATCCCTCGACGTGCGTGCTCAGCATGCATGGTATCGGCATCCTTGCACTTGATTTTACAAATGAAAATGCCTGTATCACCGAGTTGTCCTTCAAACGAGGCAGGTTGTGGTTCACGGCTTGTATACTGCCAAATCTCCATCCCACCTCCACCACCCATGTGCAGGGCAAGCACGGCGTGACGAGCATGGACTTCTCCACCGGTATATTTCGTCATAAGAGCAGCCTCAGCCGCTTCCTCAAACATTCGAATGTCAATCCCAAAGGCATTGCGATACCACTTCCATGCCTTGTGAACATCGGGGATTCCGATGCCTACCTGCTGAATGCCACTGATGTGTTTTCCCATGCAACAAAGATGCCCAAGCCCTGCGCCCTCGAAGACAACCTCACGATGCAGTTCTCCACAAGTTCACAAGGAACTTTTGACTGCACGCGCAGAAGAGATGAATGTTTCGACTTCATCCCAACTCAAAACTCAACAATGCGAAAACGAGCTTGGCACTCTTCATTGCACCAATCCAAAATTCCGTCTGAATTGTCAGCGCGTTTTCATCAGCCAACTCGCACTCATACTCTTCCTTTGAAGTTCTTGATTGCGATCGACATGAACCAAACTACAGTGCCCCCGACAATCCCCAAGAAACCATCTGCAAGTATGGATGGCCAACTGTGCAAAAATTCATGCATCCGTGGAATGTGATGGTGAAAAATCCCTCCCGAGACCAGGAGAAGCGCAACCGTACCCACAGCAGTGAGCCCTTTAATCGTCCATGGCAAGGCCTCCACAAGAAAAGAGCCGAAGCTCCGGGCCCAGGCCACCTCGCGTTTCATCAATGCCAGCCCTGCATCATCCATACGAACGAGCAAAGCAACCACCCCATACACCCCTACCGTGGCCAAGAGGGCAATCAGCGACACAGACACCACCTGAACCAACCAATCTGCCTCAATGACCTGGCCCAAGGCAAGGATTATGATCTCCACAGACAATATAAAATCCACCAGTACCGCGGAGCGGATACGCTGTTTTTCGGTTGGTCCTGAATTTGAATCGACATGCCTGCTGCGTGAGGGGCGTGCGTAGTGAATGACCTTTTCCATCCCCTCATAAGACAAATACGCACCGCCAAGCAGAAGAATCGGTTCAATCACCCAAGGCGCGAAAGCGCTAAGGGCAAATGCAGCTGGCAAAATTATAAGTTTGTTGAGAAAAGATCCTTTAGAAATTGCCCACAACACTGGCAACTCACGAGATGAGGAGAAACCAACTGCCTTTTCGGCATTCACTGCCAGATCATCCCCCAAAATGCCCACAGTCTTCTTGCCCGCCAATTTTGTCATGGCAGCCACATCGTCCATCATCGCAGCAATGTCGTCCAACAACGCAAAGAATCCACCCGTCATGTGGCGAAGTTACAATCTGAAGTGTCGCGCTTTCACTACATTACCTATCATGAGCCGATGGCACTATTTGTTGAATTTGAGTTTTTGGACGGGGTCAGCCATGTTCGGTCATGCCCAAAATGTCACTTTTCATGCCGATGTTGCCCCCATCATCTACACGCACTGTGCGGAGTGTCATCGAGTCGGTGAAATCAGTCCAATGCCGCTGACAACGTTCAACGAAGTTTCCATGTATGGTGAATTTATTGAGTACGTGACTTCAACGGGCTACATGCCTCCTTGGTCTCCCGACAACAGCTATTCGCATTTTGTTGGAGAACGCGTGCTCACAACCGAAGAAAAAGCGACGTTAAGTGCCTGGGTTGCTCAAGGCAAACCTGAGGGCGATCCCGCAGACAACCCTGGCTTGCCCTCGTTTCCAGAGGGGAGCCAGATTGGCTCCCCTGACCTCGTGCTTTCCATGGCAGAGCCGTATACCCACGGAGGCGATATGACCGATCAATATCAAGTGTTTGTTCTGCCAGCAGACCCCAACAACGACCTGTCCATTCGCGCGCTCGAGGTTAGACCCGGAAATCGGAATGTATCTCACCACGCCATTTTGGGTTTGGACGTCACCGGCACCGCAGCAAGCTTAGATGCCCAAGATCCTGAACCAGGGTACGAAAGCTTTGGGGGCTTCGGTTTCTCCGCCGAGAGCAATTTTTTTGGTGCTTGGGTCCCAGGAGCTTTAACCCTTGAATATCCTCCAGGAATAGGGCGTATTGTACCCGCAGGCTCTGACGTCTTGCTTCAAATGCACTACGGTCCATCGCCAATCGAGGAATCAGACCAAACTGAGATCAACGTCTTCTTCTCAGAGGAACCCATTGAACGTGAAGTTGAAACTGGCATCATGGGGCCTCAACATCTTGACGAGCCTTTCTATCTGCCTGCCAATCAATTGCGGACTTTTCAAGGATCGATGCAGGTGGCTGCAGATGTCAGCTTATTAAGCGTTGCGCCCCATTGCCATTTGATTGGTTCTTCCTGGGAAGTCTTTGCGACTTCACCAAGCAATCAGGACACCATTCCGCTCATTTCTATCCCTTCGTGGGATTTCAATTGGCAGGGTTTCTTCACCTTCCCAACACTGACAAAAATCCCCTCGGGCTACACCTTACACGGCATCGCCAGCTACGACAATACAAGCTCCAATCCCTTCAACCCCAACGACCCGCCGCAGAATGTGACATTTGGAGAAGGGACCACAGACGAGATGTTCTTCGTTTTTTTTGATTACGTCTTGTACCAAGAGGGAGACGAACTCATTTCCCTCGCTCCCTCAGACGAACCCACATGCGCGAGTGACGTCAACGACGATGGTGTGATCAGTGTAGGGGACATGTTGTTTCTGCTTTCTGAGTTTGGATGCACATCCGATTGCAATGCCGACATCGACCTGGACGATGCCGTGACCATTTCAGACTTGCTTCAACTTCTCAGCACCTACGGCGCAACTTGCTAATTTTGATTGCATGGAACCCATGTGGAAAGTGTTGATTTTTTTGGCCCCGCTATGTCCAATATGCCAGAACATGTCTTTTGACTTGCGTCAATTGGAGAGTGACTTTGCACATGCACCCATTGAGTTTGTTGGCATATTTCCCAACCCCTCGAGCACATCCGACCAGGTGACCTCATTTCAATCCACTTATGGTTTAAAAATGCCTATGATGAAGGACACGGCCCATTGGGCGGAAGCCCTTGGGGCACAATGGACACCTGAGGTTTTTGTCCTCAATGACCTTGATTCCGTCGTGTATCGTGGGCGAATCAATGACCGATACTTCGCGCCTGGCAAGCGGAAGCCACTCACCAAAAGGCGGGACTTGGATGCCGCCCTCCGAGATTGCCTCGCGGGCAGAGCAGTCAAGAATCCTGTCACAGAAGCTGTCGGCTGTCCCATCGAGGGAATCAGGCTCAAAAAGTCTGAAGATTGACTCTCTTATTTTTTCGACAAGTCCATCAACACGAGATGTCGCACGGCGCTGCCAAAAAAGCCGAGACCGGACATGAATACAATCAGTCCAAGTGTCCCCTCCACGGTCCAAATCCACCACACCTGATTGGCCATACGCTGAGCAGATGCATCTAGCGTCACAGACAAACCGGCACCGATGGAGATGAAACCCAATGCCCCGTGGCGCCACCAAAGCATTCGATGTTGTGACGTTTTGAGTTTGTGTTGTCCCATGCCAGAAAAACGCAAATCAGTCAGTTTTGTTGAAAGGCATGAAAAGGGCGTCCCGAAGGACGCCCCATTTTCAGCTTATGTGATTGTTACTCCACTTCAACGTGAAACCCTGTTTCCATGCTCACTCCAGCATTGCAGGTTGCCTTCATTTCAAAGTGAAATTCACCAGAAGCGTTTTCCGGAACGACAACCGTCTCACTGAACGCATCAAACTCAGCCAATTCGGTCGACCAAACCACCGTTTCGGTAGCTTCATCGATCAGTTCAAGTTCGGCGGAAGCAATTCCGTCCGAGTCTGTTACGCTGCCTTCAACAACCACAGAGGAATTGGCCGCCCACGTGGGTTCACCATGCCAAGTGCTTGGATCTTCACCGCCAACAGACGTCAGCGTGAACTCAGGCATGTGGCTGTTTTCTACGTGGAGATCAGTGTTGTATGTGGCGGCATTGCCCTCCGCATCAACGACATCCACAATCAAATGCCAAACGCCACGTGCTGTCAATGGTACATCGACATGCAGGTCAACCGCTGCTTCGGTTCCATCAATGTCGAATGTTTCAAGAACAGCCCAGCCAGTTCCACTGTGCAAGACCAGGCCGTGCTCGTGCTCGTCCTCACCTTCATCACCTTCGTCGTGGGCATGACCCTCGCCGTTGTGGATGTCATAGCGTACTTGACTCAATGCTTCGTTGTCGCAAAAGACATCCTCTAGGTCAATGTGATCGCCTGCCTCGGCCTCAATTTCGTCCGCAAGGACGCTGTTCATTGCACCAAGTTGCGTGCAAACGGTAGGAGCTTCTGTATCTGTTTCTTGACATGAAACCAAGGCTACGGCCAGTCCTAAGCAAGCCACAGCTTGAAAAAAAATAGTACGATTCATCTGAATAGAATTAAGAATTAAAATTTTTGGTATTCCGCTTCAACTGGGTTGTAAAGCGAAGTTGAACCCATCTCCCTTGGGCCACGAGACCCAAAGCGCGATAGGCACTGGTATGATCAAGCCACGCGCGATCAAAGACATTTTGGACTTCCAAGGTCCACTGCCCCTTTTCGGTGGTTTGAGATAGTGTGATGTCCGCCAAGAGGGCCCCTGGCGTGGTGTTTTCATTTCTGGCAGTCAAGGTGGCTGGAGCCACGGCGCGCCCCGAGAGATTCAGAGTGAAGCCATGACCTGCCACACCCTCCCAACCTAAGCGAGATTGCAAAGGTGTTGTGAACGGCAGCCCCAAACCTGTAGCCATGTCCCATTGACCGAGTGCAGATGCATCAAAAGAAAAGGTTTGACGCTCCATGCGATGGCTAACCTCGACCTCCATTCCCGTTCGGAAGGCATCGTTTGCCAGGAATTCGTAGATCTGACCTGCGTGCGAAATGGGTGCAAATTTTGCAACTGGTGTGATGGAAATGAATCCCTTGTGAAAAGACACAAACCCTTTTGCACTCCATTGCCCTCCTAGCTCCTCAGAATCATTTTGCATCGAAAGCCTAGCTTCCGTAGCCCACTCTGTTCGCAGATTGGGATTTCCTTGTTCGAAACGGAATGAACCGTGATGAATCCCGTTTGCGCCCCATTCATGGTTACTTGGAACTCGGCCATATGCGACCAAAGTTGCCAAGCCTCTCACGCGATTGTTTTTCGATGACAGCGGTCTTTGCCAAGAAAGCATGCCACCCGGCATCAGCGTTTCGAATGCAAGGGCACGAACATCTGTTCCCACGACGTCCCCTTCAGAATTGTAAAGTGGTTCAAAGTGTCTCTCCTGATTGGCGTAAACAAGGTCAATTCGGCCAGCCAGCGTTGATTTATCAGCACTGATTTCGCCCATGCAAGAGGTCCGGATGCGCCGATGACTTGGGAGTAAAAATTCCCAACCTGACGTGGTCACATGCTGAGCTTCAAGCTGCAACCCAAACGAACCATGTGCACCTCGTTGGCGCGCTTCACCAAAAACTGTCCACTCTTCCATTGCCAGACTCAAATCCGAGTTTGGAAGAGGTCCCCATCCATGAGCGTGAGGAGGTGCATACTCACGACGCTTGTTCCAAGAACCCGAAAGTTTATAATCCCAGTTGACGTCTATGCCGCCCTGCAAAGCAGAGCGCTCAAAAATCATTTGGACGCGAGATGCGTGCTGGTTGGGAAGTCGAATTTCGAGCAACTGGTCGTTTGGCGACAAGTCTCCTTGCCTCGGTAGACCAACGATTCCTGGAAATAGGCCTTGTTGCACATCGGACAGGCGCATTGACCATGCAACCGTCCGACCTGCTTGTGTCTCTTTTTCTAATCCGAAGACTGCGTGGCCAGCGCGGCCAGCAGTATTGGTAAGCTCTCCAGTCTCAAGTTCGTAGACTCTTCCAAGATAGGAGAACCGACGTTGTGGAACTTGAGATGAGCCAAACTCTGATACTGACAAGCCAGCATGCCAATGGATATCATCGTCATTCGAAATGTGGAGCGCATGAAGACCTGCTTTGAAGTTTCCTGCCCGGGCTACAGCCCCCAAACGAGTGCTTACACCGCTGGAATTCTTCGCAGAAGGTGACTCAAAACGCATCCCCCCTCCAACGGCCCCGGGGCCCATCCATACGTGACCACCACCTGGCACCCATGACGTCTCAACCTGCAATTCAGGGGCCACGAGTACCCCATGATCAGTCCCCCAACGTCCTCCCTGCTGGGGTACGCCGTTTTCTAGAATGGCAACACGAGAACCATACAAGCCTCGAATCACAGGCTGTATCATCCCTGCACCAAGATCAAGGCTTTGAAGCCCAGGAGTTCGGTCGAGTGCCTGCATCAAAGTTGGCTGTTCGAGCGTTTGAGATTCCGATTCATTGAGTCCGATTGCGGCCACTCGAGCTTGACCGAGCATGACCTTCAATTCCTCCATCCATACATCCACGTGTGCTGCCGGGGCTAAGACCACTTGAGTGTCAAAACCCACACAAGACAACGTCAATGAATCAATCCCATCTCGACACGTCACACGAAACCCTCCTGAAGCATCTGTGAATGTGGAAAGGCCGCAGGGCCAAGCCATCACAAGGACGCCAGGTAGTCTCGTATGAGAGTTGGAATGAAGGACGTGACCCTCCACCAACGCCGAGATGTCATCTTGGTTCCAAGCTCCTTGAACGATGCATAGAGCTTGAAAGATGATGATCATCGCACGCTTGGCAAAGATTCCACACTCCCCAAGATGTGGTGAAACTGAATCCATCAAAGTTGGATTGAGAGAAGACGAGAGAAAAGGACGTTCAGATCACACAGGGTGGGCCTCGACGACTCTTGAACCTTCCCGCAAAAGGCGCCGTCTTCGCAGATTGTTCTTCACCCACACGGAAGATGGTATGCCACGTGGTGGGATATACCACATTGGCTGCATCCAAAGGATTTTCTTGTGGAGAAAAGATCCAATCGCACAATGCACAACACTGTCCTGAGATTTCGAACTGGTCATTGCTGTGGATGCCGCTCCAGAGCACATGGCTCTCGCCATCACCCCGGTGTTGTGCCAAATTGTGGTGATGGGAACATCGATGAAACAAGTGCCCCCACTGGTGAACTACATCCAAGCTCAAGCCTGCAATCCAGACGCATAGCAGCAGCACCTTGCAAAGGACTGTCCTCAAATGTCTGAATTGTACCATGAGCTGAAGGAAGGGTATAGTCTGAAGTGTTGGATTTCAAATGTGGGGCATGTCAAAAGTCTGTCCAAGACAAACAGCACCAATGTTCACGGTATGGTGCATGACACATCTCGATTGTAGCTCTCAAATCTTCGTTCGTCAAAATTGACATGAAGCGCAGTATCCTTTCAGAAAAACCTCTGCCTCGAGGATATTCATGTCATTGATGCTGGGAAGCTTGAATTCCTCTTCCAAGCACACGACTTGATTGCAAGACAAGCATTGAAAATGAGGATGACTGTGAACATGCTTGTCGGATGTGCACGATTGACACAAGGCGTAAAATTTGGTGTGATTTGCAGCTAAGAATGAATGAATCACACCATCGTCTTCGAGCCGATCCAACAAGCGATATACGGTGGATTTGTTGATGCCCTCAGACAACTGTTCGAGTAGCATGTTGGCGGACAAAGCCTGGCGGGAATGCCTGAAGGTTTCCAGCACCTCTTCAAGATTTTTTGTCTTTCTCAGCACACCCATGATGTCAAAATTAATGCAACCGTGTTGCAACAAGAAGGTTTGCTACTAATTTCGCCATGTCAAACTTAATCATGGCATTCATCACGCTCAAATCCGACTCACTTGGCGCAGCAGCCAGTTTTCTATGCATGGTGCATTGCCTGGCAACACCATTTTTGTTCGTTGCACAGGCTTGTGCCAAGACTTGCTGCAGTGAGGCCCCACTGTGGTGGCGCGCCATCGATTTTGTGTTTCTCTTCATTTCAGGAATGGCGATTTACAGCGTTTCGAAAACAAGTTCGTTAAAATGGGTCTGGATTGGGCTCAGCTTGACATGGGTCCTTTTGGCTTGGTCCGTAACTGCGGAGAGTTTGGCTCCTGCCCTATTTTCCTCTTGGCTCAAATATTCGGCAGCATCTGTCTTGATTGGTCTCCACCTTTACAACATGAAGCGCGGTCAATGTGGCAGACCAGAGTGCCCAATTCACCACGGTTGAAAACAAACGCGCGGGGCATGATGAGAACTGAGAGACCAGTTTAGAGAAATTTGGGTCGCGCGCATTGATTGCAAGCCCGCTCAACAAATCCAAAAGTTTGGCTTTGTTCCGGGAAGGACATCACTGCTGCAGAACAGAACACATTCACTCAAACGAAGCGGGCCGTGTATGTCGCCGACCGGCAGTCTTTCATGCGAATGGTCTTCAGCTCATCGCGGGCAACAAATCCTTTTTCTTCAATTCAGCAACCAATTGTTTCACCCATGTTTCACAACGCGACTGAGTGAGCTCGTACTGATTGTCCTCATCAAGAGCCAAGCCATAAAATTCGCCTTCATTTTTTAAAGCGCGTGACTTGAGAAAATCATAACCCGTCGTTGGCCAAGGACAAATGATTTCAGCACCATTTTCAAGGAGAGCTTCAGCCAATATGCCCACTCCATCAATGAACCACTCGTCATAACCCCACTGATCACCAAGTCCGAAAAGTGCGACCGTCTTGCCCTTGAAATCAAGCGTTTTGAAATGCTCGAAATAAGCCTCCCAGTCACTTTGCAATTCCCCGTAATACCATGTGGGCACTCCCAAAATGAAGAAATCGTGATCTCGCCAATCCTCATCGCTTAATTCGGGAATGATTTTGTCGCGGACTGCAACACCCTCCTTTTTTAACAATGGCACAATTTTTTCCTGCACCACTGTGTGCGTGTTTTGAGTGTCAGAACCGTAATAAAGTTGAATCATTGATGCCATGTTGTTGTGGAAGAAACTGGGTGGGCAAATCGCCCACCCAGATGAACAATACTTTTGAATATTCCGATTACCTGCTGCCATGCATGAAGCTGCGTTCAGCCTCGATGCGAATCGTTGAAAACCAATTTCAGGAACACATGGAATCCAAATCTGTTCAGTTCAAAATTCTGAAGGATAAGGTTCGTAAAACATACCTCAAATGGGTTATTTTGAATCGTTCTAAATAATTTACCCGATTTGGGGGAGTCAATGCTTGCTCAGGCATTTCTCTTCAACGCATTCAATCATATCTTGTAGAGGTGATGCGACGCTTTCAAATTGGTTGGATGGTTTTTGCGCTCATGGCTTCGCTTTCTTCCATCCAAGCCCAAAGCAACCCAATTGTCATTGACGGTCAATTTGACGACTGGTCAGACATCGAAGGGTTAGAAGATTCTGCTTGGGAAGAAGCCTCCCCCGTCGACCTTTTGGAAATGAAGGTCAGTAGCAACTTCGATCATCTTTTTATCTATGTGCGCTTGGCCTCGGAAATTGATTTGACCGATGCCTTGTATCCACACAATTTATTCCTCCAGATTGATGTGGACATGAATGAGTTTACTGGGTATCCCGTCCGTGAAGGTTTTGGTTCTGAATTGGGGATTGACTTCAATGGACTTTTTGCCTACACCAATTTTGGCCCAGCTGATCAGGTAAACTTTTCAGAGATTGGTTTGATTCCAGCGCCAACGGTCACCTCCAATGAATTTGAATTCGCGCTGCGTCGAAATGTTGTTCTTGACGGTGGGACCTTTCTCTTTCCGCAAGACTCCATCAGAATTTTGTTTAGAGATGCACAATTCAACGACGACTTACCCAATGCAGGTCTGTCTTTTGTCTACGATTTCAGCGATGCTGCTTCTGAAGATGTGCAGCCTTTAACCCTGTCCAAAACCAATTCATCATCCATTCGAGTCTGTGCATACAACGTCTTGGCAAATGGCTTAATCAATACCAACCGCCAAGTTCACTTTGAGCGGATCCTCTCTGCACTAAATGCAGATGTATTTTTATTCAGTGAATGCGGAGGAACAAGCCCTTCGCAGGTCAAATCACTTCTTGACGAATGGCTGCCACTGAGCTCCGACGAAGGGTGGCAAACCGCAAAAAAAGGGGATTTGATTACCGCCACCGTGTGGCCGCAACTTCAATCTTGGGATGCCATTCCCAGACAATTCCCGCTTCTCATTGGCATCCCTGATTCGTTAGGTGGGCCCATGCTGTTCATCAACAGTCATTTAAGCTGTTGCGGCAATGACGAAGCTCGTCAAGATGAGGTAGATCAAATGATGGCTTGGATCGTCAGCAACGAAGGCAACTTGGAAGAGAATACGCCAATCGTATACGCTGGTGATCTCAATCTCGTAGGGTATGTTCAACAACTCGAAACGCTGTTGAATGGCGACATTGTCCAGACTCAAACCTATGGTGTTGGCAACATGCCTGATTGGGACGGCACTCCGTGGTCAGACGCCCTGCCACGGCATTCGCACCAGCCCTTTACGCACACATGGAGAGACGATGGCGATGGCAATTTTCCACCAGGCCGTCTGGACTTCATTTTGTTCAGCGATGCCGTGATTGACAAGGAGCACGCGGTTGTACTTGAAACAGAATCCACACCAACCGATGTGCTTGCAGAATTCGGGTTGGACATCAACGACACGTATTCTGCTTCCGACCACCTCCCACTTGTCATGGATTTTTCCCTAACACCTTTCGAAATCCAAGACAGCGATGACGATGGAATCTCTGATTTTCAAGAAATCGAAATTGGAACAGACCCCCTAGATGCCGACACCGACAATGACGGCTTAACAGACGGGTTTGAACTGTTTTTTTCAGATACAAACCCCCTTTTGATAGACACCAACGACAACGACTGCAACGATGGAGAAGAAGTCCTCCAACTGTGTGCAAGCTGTCCCTCTGACTTGAACCAAGACGGCATCGTCTCCGTGGCCGATGTTCTGCTTCTGTTAGGTCAATTTGGTCAGGTATGTCCTTGAATTGCCATCCCCAGAAAAATGTGATTTCAAATTTCTGAATCTGTTCTAATCGTACAATCGCGAAGATTCAGTCACGCTCAAGGCTCGTTTGCCTCAACTTCGACGCCTCACTTCACGACCTTGAATGTCGCATCTCCTGCCTTCAACAAGTAGAAGCCAGAAGGCAAACCACCCAACCCGAGAATCGAAGCATCACCCTCTACCCGACCCTGTTGAATGAGTTCGCCTCGCAAATCAAACATGCGATATGTCGACAAGGCGAGGGATGGTGTTCCAAGAAAAATTCGATCGTCGAAAGGCACAGGGAATGCTTCTGCTACAGCATGTGGTGATGCACTAACCTCGCTCGTTCCTGCGCACCCTTCCGTGAAAAATTCCCACATGATTCGATTTGGGGAAACCCCATCCATGTCTTCTGTGAACCAGACATGATCACCCGGTGCCCCATATTCCTCGACCACGGTGTAGAAAGACAAGCATGTGTTGTTTGCACCACCCTGATAGGCGTCATGAGTGACATTGCCTCCATTCAATTCCGTGGAGACAAGGCTCGAAGCAGGGATTTGATTGTGCGTAAGCCATAGCCCAACCACGTCTTGGACTGGGGCGTAAAATTGGTCTCCATAATAGGGCAGCACAAAATCTGCAACACCGTGAAAAATAATCATCGGGAGCGGGTTGTTCTGGTCACAGCTGTCCATCCCGTCAAGCAGGGCTCCTGACATGACACAGACCGCGGAAAACAAATCGCCACGCAAACAAGCCAAGCTGTATGTCAGCATGCCCCCATTGCTATATCCAGCGGCATAGGTGCTCGACAAGTCCACTGCAAACTCATCGTGGATGTGACCAATCAACTGCTCGGTAAAGTAGATGTCATCCAAATAAATGCTCTCGCCACCATTGAATCCCGGCTCCCAATACGTGTCCTCCTTGGCAGGTCTGTATGCCGCCTGAGGGTAGGCTACAAAGAATCCTTCCTCATCAGCCAAATCATTCAATCCACTGCTGTCCAATTCATCCTCCCAGTAATATGCACAGCCACCAAAACCGTGATAGGCAATGACCAAAGGCAAATTGTCGCCCTTTTGATATCCGGCAGGCACATGGATAATGTACTCCCTTGTAATCGTTTCACCGTCCAAAACCTGGGTCATCAAACGATATCCAGGATGTTGGCAATTGATCGAGCACGTCGAGTCACTCAAAATTGGCGCAACATTTTGGGGCTGTGGGATTCCTTGAGCCATCGAAACAAAAGGCACCATTCCAAAAGACCAGAGAAACAAAAAAAGACGCTGCATGCTCATTATTTTAAAATTTATTTACTTCCTCGAAAGTATGCGAAGAGAATCCAATTGAAAAGACAAGTCAGCTTTGATTGACGCGTAAGTCGACGAGTCCGTGACATTGTCATTCTCATTGGGGTCCACCGCCAGGTCGAAAAGCATGGATGCCAAGAACTTATCCGACACTTTATGCCTGTACTCCGTATAACTGAAACGCTTGGTGGTGAGCGTTTCGCCGCCATGAAATTTTGAAAATGTCAACCGTTCATGGGCTGTTTCAAATTCGCTCGTGACGAGTTTCAAATCTGTACCCTGAACGTGAGGAGGTTGCGCCAAACCAATGACAGAACAGATGGTAGGATACAAATCTGTCAACTCCACCATTGAAGAAACATGTGAGCCTTGGCTCTGGTTTGGAAGACGAATCATCAAAGGGACTTTCAGTGAGGTCTGAAAGTTGCAATGCTTTGCCCAAAGGTTGTGCTCACCCAATTGCCAGCCGTGATCGCCCCAAACGACAACAAGGGTGTTGTCGGCCAATCCACTGTCTACCAACTTTTTCATCAATTGACCAAACAAGTCATCCACATAGCTTACGCAAGCCATGTAACCATGTCTCAAGACCAATTGCATCGAATCAGGCACGTCCAATTCAGTGTCGTCAGGAATGTCCTCATACGCTCTTAATTCCCCATAATCGTGCATGGCTTGCTCAGGAGCGTGTTGTGGTGCAAAACGATTCTTGGCCAATCCAATGGAATCCTCGTCATGAAGATTCCAAAATTCCTCTGGTGCACAAAAGGGAAGATGCGGCTTAAAAAAGCCCACCCCAAGAAAAAAAGGTTGATCAGAACCCGACAATCTTTCCAAGTCAGCCAAACTCTTCTCCAAAGTCAGGTCGTCACCGTAAATCGCAGAGGAAAGGCCTCGTTCGGTTGCAGGTCCATGGCCTCCAGCATTGACTGCTGCGACATTTTCAGGATTTTGGTAATCACGGAAATTGCGTTGAGGCCTCCAAGGTTGTTCGCTCCACGCCTCCTTCGAGTCCTGATTTTTATGCAGGATTTTCCCATTGGAAATTGTGATGTATCCGTTCGATTTGAGCCAAGCCGCCATGGTAGGCACATTCGGTGCATCTTCATCAGCACGTGACGAAAAAGTCCTGAATCGTTCAACATTGGGCCGTAAACCTGTCATCACAGATGCGCGAGATGCACCGCATACGGGAACTGCGCATACCGCGCGATCAAAAACAAAAGCACTTTCTGCAAAAGCATCAAAATTTGGCGTGTGCGCAATTGGGCTGCCATAACAACCAAGCTCAGGTCTTAAGTCATCAATGGCAACAAACAACACGTTGGTCCGCTTGTCAAGCGGCTCCACTCCAGTTTGTGTTTTGATCTCCACGGCGGCCCAGCTGATGCACAGCAAAGCCAGCGATGTTGATGTGACAAGAGCAATTCTCATTGGTGCAAAATCAATTGCGTGAGCACCCCATACAAGGAGCAAGATGCGGACAAATTTACAGGAGCAAGCTTCATCGGATCATCACGTAATTGGCGCTGAATGGTGGACATGAGACAACCAATTTGTTTTCAATGATGGGATATGATTGTGCTGGAACCTTCCAATACCTCTCTGGCCCACCCGCGGCGTGGGGCCCTGTCTCACCGTTGATGTATGTTTTACGCGAAAGAGGGTCGTCATTGTGCACGAGGTATTGATATGCTTTCCTCACTTCCCCCATGTTGACCAATTCAACTTCCAACGTACGCGCCTTTCGACTTCCATTTAAAATGACAAGTCCAGCCTCACCTGAGGAAAAACTCGAGGCATGCACCCGCAATTGTGGATCATCTGTAGGACAATCGTAATAGGTGTCACCAAAACATTTGTCATACATGTAGTAATGATAGAATGAGGGATGTGGCGTCAACTCTGGAACGTCAAATTCCTTGGGAGATGCAAAAACCCCATGATCTTCCCCATCTGCATAGCCATTTGAAATGTCCCACATCATGGCTGAACCGTAACCCTGACGGATGAATTCACCCAAAGCGTGAGAAATAAAGAGCCCAGCCGAATGTGAGACGTTGGTGGCACCATTCCCAGCGCTAATGGTTGCTCGGCTGCGGGTGTTGAACTCAGTCAATGCAATCGGCAGTGGCGAGTCAGAAGACTGCACCGTTTCAGCCCAAGCTTTGTTGATGACGTCAATGTGTGAATATGCTGTATCCACAGAGGCAAACATTTCTTCAGGACTTAAAACTGCCTTGAAATCGGTGAAGTAATCGTGCAAAATGATGTAATCGGCGACCTTGGCGACCTCCGGCAGAACCTCTTCATTCCACCGACTTTGAATCGGGTTGTTGGACTTTGGTTTTTGATATCCAACCACACCCACCTTGATGGATGAATCAGCAGCCTTCATTTCCTCGATAAAAGCTCTGCAGTGCTCTCCGTATTTCTTGGGGCTGATGTCTCCGCGGCCTGGGACGCTGAACCCAGCCTGCCATGGACCCCAATTTTCATTGCCAATCTCCCAAAACTGAATTCCAAGCTTGTTCTCCACATTGGCATGCCGAACCCAATCTCCAGCATACTCCGCAGCAAGCTGGACTCGTTTGGCCTCCTCTTCTTCTTCCCCGTAAAGCGCATACGAATAATTCACACAAACTGACCCTGTCGCTCCAGTAGTCAAAAGCAAATCGTAAAAATGCTCGGGACTGAACTTGAACCTGCCCTCGCGGCCCAACTTTGGCGGTGTTTGCCTCCCATTGTTTTTCCAAATCGTATCCGGGACACCGGGAGGACATTCAGACCGTACTGAGGCATTCCAAAAAAAATCGTTGGATGCATTTCCACCGGGATACCTAATGACAGAAATGCCCATGTCGCGCAATGGCAAAACAAACTCCTCCTTGTCAACATTCGAACGATTCACCCAAATGCCAAGGTTGTTTCCAAAAATGTATTGACTCACCTTGGTCAAAGGAGTCCCAAAATCAACTGATGCAAAAACATCCGGAGTTGTTTCGGGAGCAGCAATCTGCCTCACATTCTTCGGAAGTTTCGCTTTTTTAGGTTGCCAGTCGTCCAGAAACCAACCAGGGTTGCCATGCATCGGTGGTCGTTGCCCATGCAACGACACCACAGTCACCATCCCCAATACGAGACACATCAAAAACCGTATGTACGTTGTCTCAAAAATCACGGACAGATGGCTGAAAAGGTGGACAGCAACACGAGCAAATCCGACGTATTCACGCTGCCGTCACCATCCAAATCTTCGGGACAATTCTCATCTACAATCATCGAACAAGAGCCATCGTCAACGTTGGCCGCTGGATTAAAGTTGGCGGCTTCGTTGTACATGCAGCCCAAGACAACTGGGGTTTGGCAAGAACCATTGTCCGCCACTGCAAAAGGGTCAAATTCGAGAAAATTTGAATCCATGCACCCCTCAGTGCTGCAATAACCAGGTTCGGCAATGAGAAGCTCATATTGCGATGGAACTGCAATGCCTGTCTGAGAGTCGAGACTGTATGTTGAAACGAGTGCGGAGGACGTGTAGAGTTGATTGTTCAGTGTGTATGGCTCACAAGAAACGATTGTCTCTGTTTCCAATGCCGAAGCCCTCGAAAAGGCCAAGATTGAGTAAGCAGGGACGGTAAAGATTACCGCACCTGGCTCCAACGTTCCTCGACTCATCATACGTTCAGGGGCCACAGGTCCTCCCTCCACACTCGACGGACTGATGCCATTCAAGGCCACCAATTTGGAGGTCTCGTGCGGTGCACTCAAGACATCCCAATGCACATAAGGTTTAAACGAAGACGGAGAATCCCATGTGACGTTGCGCGCTTGTGAACTGGTATTGATGAGGACACCACCGCGTGCACCGTCGGCCTGCATCGTTTCAACTGCGTACACCCCAGAAATGCCCGTAATCATTGGCTGAATGGAAACTCCCAAATACTTCTGCAACAACCAACACGTCAAATATGTGGGTCGAGGAGAGGCGTCAGGTTGGAATGGGCTGTTTTTGGCCAACAAGCCATGGCTGCCCCCGTCTGGCGCAACGCCACTCTGCAAATTCCAAATCATCGACAAATCGAAGCCTTCTTCAATTTGGGCAAGCAATACACGTGCGATGAAGAGGGCATTGGCCATGGCCACCTCGCGGTTTCCCGTGTTGGAGTTGAACTCTGTGAATGCGAGCGCAAAATGATCTGGGTCCTTCGAGGTGTATTGCGATACCATGGACCTCACCGAAGCTGCGTCCTCCGACACTTCAGACACACTAGCCATCATTTGTGAGTATGAAATGTTGTTCTCGTTGGGACTGAAGGTAAAATAGTCGTGTACAATCAGGAAATCGGCGTGATTTTGAACCTCGGGCAACACCCCTGCAGTCCAATCGTCGTAATCCTCATCCAAAGGATAAATGACTGCCCCAAGTTGGATGGATGGATCTGCAGATTTCATTGAATCTGCAAAAACTTGGAACATTTCGCCATACATGGTCCCTGTAATCTGTTCTCCTTCGACCATATAACCAGCCTGCCATGGGCCGTAGTTTTCGTTGCCAATTTCCCAGTAGCGGACATTTCTGCCTAACGTCTGATTCACATGACGTACCCAATCCGCAGCATACCCCGCTGCATTCGCCACGCGGTCCTCACCAGGCCCGTATCGCGCAAATGAAAAATTGACAACGAGGACGGGTTCTGCACCTGTAGAATCACAAATTTGGAATAACTCATCAATGCCCATGTTGAATGCATCGGGGTCAATCAACCCATCAACAGTTACAACATCGTCCTGCAAAATTGCGACAGGGAGATTGCCATCCCAGAAATATTTGTTGCTTCCGTTGCCTCCTGGAAATCTAATGTAAGCGGGCCCAAGGGCCCGACTCCTTGCAACAAGGGCTGTATCCTCGACAGAGGCGTCACCCAAGAAGTGGGGATGAGTGTACCCAAAGTGACTGCCTTTGACAGGAGCTGAAATGCCCTGGGGCGACAGTACATATTCAGAAGGGCTTCCGTCATTGGGATTTTCCCACAGCACCGAAGTGGGTGGATGAAATTGTCTTGTGACAGAAATTGGAAAAACGTCATCGCCCTGACCAAAAAGCACATTGCACGAACCTGCAATGAGCATGATGAGGCTGAGATGTTTCATTTCCAAAAGCATCAAACAATCAAATCGATGTGACTTGGATGGCCTTTGTGAAACGTCGACCTTCTTCTCCATTCAAGACCAAAAAGTAAA
Source organism: Flavobacteriales bacterium UBA1112 (assembly GCA_002313415.1). Lineage (GTDB taxonomy): Bacteria > Bacteroidota > Bacteroidia > Flavobacteriales_D > Sanyastnellaceae > UBA11663. Next base: position 6,286 of record DCBH01000072.1, on the reverse strand, counting down.
ACCCGGGCGTTAGAAATTGCACGTCGATTGTCGTCTGCCCCTGAATGGCTAACCGTTTCAAATGCTGACCTGAGCCTGACAACAAATTGGCCTCAACCACTCCCCACGATACAGGTATGTCGACATGCAGTTTTTGGCGAACCGGATTGGGAAAACACGACACTTCCGCAAGGATTTGCTCTTGCCCCAGACTTTGGGTGTCATTGGAACAAACATGACTTAAAGGCTTCAATGCTGCACCGTCAATGTAGTATGTGCCTGTTTCCAAGAATTGAAATTTGACAACACGAAGAGCATCGTACACCGTGGAATCTGCTGTGAACTCCCAGCAGTATTCAGTCCATTCCGTATCCGTTACAAATGACTCTGCATGCAGGCTCTGAAATGGCGCATCAGCGTACGCGGTAGATACATTGAACGCAAGGCCAGGCTCTGTCCCTTTCACCCAAACACTCACGGCGTATGTCGAATCTTGAACCACTCCAGCCCTGCAACTCGACAATTGAACTGAAGATGGCGCTTCTCCGGGAGAAGTCACTTCTGCAAATGCACAAACCACCCCATCATATGAGGTTGCTGGTGTCGCAGCGACAGTTGCTTCTGCATCTTCAGACACAGATACCGTCCACGAATCCAATGCCGATTCAAAATCTCCGTTGCATACAACAGGCATTGGCGGCACCTCTTCAAACCAGACATCGTCAATCCAAAACACCCCGCTGGATTGAAAGGCAAACTTGGCCAGACGAACACCATTGATTTCTTCCTCAGAATATGAAGTGAAGGTGAATTCCTGCCACTCCTCGGTCAACGTGGCTTCCGTCTCTCCGAACACCGTGTACGGAGCAGCTTGCAAAGCCGTCTTCGCCTCGAGCACTGCCCCGTTGAAATCGGATTTTGCTGAAAAGTGCACCGACAACGAGGTGGCCCCGGGCATGTAAGATGAACAGCTCGAGAAAATGGGAGAGCCATCCTCAACATTCACCGTCAATCTCGCCGATTGCGATCCTTCTGAGAATTCATTCACATCCAAATCAGCTGCAATTGAGCCATTGTTCTGATTCACCGCCCACGTATCCAAACCAACCTCAAAATTTCCTTGACAGATTTCAGGAGCGAGTTCCAAAATGTCAATTTGAATGTCGTCAATCATCACCGTGCCCTCTGTCAAGAATTTGAATTTGGCCAACCGCACATCTGACAGCAAATCATCGTCAACTGAACCCGCTATTTCATACTGCATCCAGTCGCTGGTTAAAACGACATTTGCTGAAGCATAATTGTTGTAGCCAGGTGACGCTTTTGAAATGGTCGCCAACACTTCCACGGCGTTGTCAGACTTTGCCCAAAACGACATGCGGTACGTTTGGTTGGCATACATGTCTGAGACACAAGCACTGAGCACACAGGTACCTGCACTCACATCTTGAATGTCAATGACCGCGCCAACTGCGCCCTCTGTTGCAGCGACTGCAGATGTGTCGAAGGTGGCAACCGCGCCGTTGTTGGCGAAATTCTGCCAATCCGTTAAACCTGTCTCAAAAGAGGGGTTGCACACACTGTCCGCTTGAGACCACACTGTCGAGATTCCAACAAACAAAAAAGAAAAAACGGCTGCTTTTTTCATCACAGTAAATTAAATCAAATAATGAATGGACAAGCTATGGAATAAGACCGACAAATGTCTTCGCCCCGTGGCTCAATGAACTTTTTAAAACGGCTGATCGAAAGTCAAAATGACATAGTCGACATCCAATCCATATGTGCCGCTTGCCGTTCCCGTTTGACTTACAGTACAATCCAAACGAGAAATTTGATCCAAGTCAATCTGACCATTGATCGACACATTGTTGCCAGACAAATCGAGCTCAAAATCTGACCAAGGGATGCTGATGCGATGCCAGGTGTTGTCGGCATTGACAGCAAGCTTTGTGGTGAATACCTCGTCCTCCCCACTCGTCACCAGTCCATCTCCGTTGGAATCTTCAAACAATTTGATGACGGAAGCAGACCCCTCGTAATCACTTCGGACGTGGACGTTCAGATACGTATTCCCCAAACTAGACCCCAACAAATCTTGGGGGTCGAGCGGCAACCTAAGTGCACCAAACCAAGAACCTGCACCTGCACCAATGCCACGCATGTAAGCACCGCCCTCAACCGCATCTAACGCTTCGGTGACCACGTCAAGTGATTCCGTAAACTCTCCACTGCTGATGCTGAAAATGGGGTTGATCTCTTCAAAAGATGCCAGAAGCAAACCTCGATTGGACAAATCAGGTTGTTCCCACACAAACACTGAATCCAGTTTGAAATCGTCCGGATGATCGGGAAATTCGAGCAAACAATAAACCCACTCATTTTGTCTAAAAAACACGTTGTCACAATCTCCGAACCAAAGCACATCGAGTTCGTGCATGCCTTGACCTTGAAAGGCGTAAGTCGCCCCCGAAGTTTGGCCTGTCAATGACAAGGTGTAGGCCACTGGCAAATTGAAACCGCAAGAAAAACGAACCGTATCCCCTTGCTCAAAATGAACTCCATTCGGCATGTTGTGACTGAAGGCTTCTGTGTAATCGAGGTCCCCGTATAGGCTTTCGAGGTCGGGGCCTAGACTCTCCTCTTTCGCGCAACCAACGAAGCACATGACGACAAGACCGAAGGCCCAAGTGCCTAAAAGTTTTGGGTTAGATAGAAAAAACGACATGTCAGAATTTGGATTGAAAGAGAAACAGCACTTTTGAAATTGATCCATCATGGCCCTGCAGCGCGTCACGAAGCAACCACTTTTGCCATTGCGTCGTCAATTCAGTTCGATCATTGATTTTCCACGTTACTCCACAAGCGTGAAGCATGTCTGTCACATCTAACGTCGTTCGTTCAAAACCAATCACTTCAAAATTGATGTCCCGCACTGCAATATATTCAAGTCCTTGAGATGAAATTCTCTTGGCGCCATATCCAAGTTGAATGTTTTCACCCAGGGCCCAGTCGACACCCAAATCGAACACCGTAGAGGTAAAATCAACTGGATCTAATAGAATTTCTGGTCGTTGTACAGCTTGACTTTGCCATCCCCCTTGCATTTTTAAGGATCGATTTCCGGTCCAAAGTGTCGCCAAATCGAAGTGGCCAGCAATGGCATATCCGACGTAATTCCTTCGTGCCACACTTCCTTCCGGGGTCAAATCCTGAAGGGCAAAAAGACGGGCAACGACAGACCAGGGCTCCTCCGCATTTCCGTGTTCTAGTTCCATCTCCAACCCCCTGCGATTTGGTGTTGCCAAGCCATATGGACTTGCAGTACCGTACCTGGGGTCGAAAGTCATCAATTCGCGTTGAATCGCTCGATTCCAAGGACGACTGCCCCGGGGAATGTATGGTGCAGTCAACAGGTCTCCCTGAGACAAAGGACGAGCCCACGTACCGTTGCCGATTTGTGAAAATGACGATGGTGCGGCATCAAAAACAAGGCGCTTGGTTTGGGCAGCCGGTGCCATATACTCGTCTGACACTGAACGCGCAGAAATCAATGCGTTCCATGATGCGCCCAAATCAAACTGGCTTGAAACATGCCAATACCCACCTTTTGTTGGTGAATTTGAGTCTTTGGGCACACCATCCATGTCCAGCGAAGTCGCAGTGGAACCCCCAAGTTCAGCGTGTAAGTGCCACTCCTCGCCTTTCCATTTCACCTCACCACCCAAATTGGCGACATGACTTCCACGGCCATCGGGAATGGTCTTTCCAAGAGTCGCAAAGTCTAGCACTCTTACAGCGGCCAAGATGTTGCTTCTTTCCCAAGACAAGGTCGAGCCCACCAAAACAACATCTGGCCGAAGTACTTCATCTGAAGCCTGAACGCGCGACACAAAATTTGACGTTTTCACCTCACCTCCATTCTTCATCAACCAATTTCCTTCAAATTTTGCTCCTCGCAATCTCCATGAATTTGACTCACTGAAATTCTCGTAGTTCTGAAGTTGTCGCCACTGAGAAAACAATGCGGACTCTTGAACGGCCCCCTCCGTGTTTGAATTCCAAATTGTGAAGGGCGTCCCAACCACATCGATGTCTCCTATCTCATAATTCCACCTCGGCGTGAGCTGTCCCGACAGCAGGACTCTTCTCACTTGTGCATAGGATGCGCTTGTGTCAAACAAGGCCAAATTGGTGCCCAATCGAAGTTCAGTATAAATCTCAGCCTTGGCAGTGATTTTTCCCCTCAAGGCCAAATCATAAATGGCATGCGATTCCACATTCACGTCACGCGCAATGGTATCCTCTGCAGTCAAAAAGCCTACATCGGATACACCCCGAGCCAAACCTCCAAGTTCAAACGAAGGATATTGAGCAGTTGCAGCCAATGGAATGCAAATCACTGACAAGATCCAAGCTCGCATGATTCGATGCCTCAAACATCTTATTGTAACACTGCGCATCAAAACTGTATTTTGAATTCAACTGTGGCCTCCCAACCCCTCAAGCGCATTCCCGCATCAGAACGGTCCTGATAACGCACTCTTTTGCTCCTTAAAAAGAGCGAGGAAGATTTGGTCATGCTGATGTCTAACCCTAAGCCCAGGGCCGTGCCTAAACCGTCCAGGTGCATCGGGTTTCCCTGTTCATTCACACCCTTCCCCTCGGTGTTTTCGTTGCCGACAATACGCTCCAGACCTGTGTAGAATACGAGGGCTGTTTTCTCATTCACAGGCACGTAACCATCTACTTCGTGGTAATGCGCGCGAACCAACGCAGATGTTCCCATCTTTGGGAGCAACGCCGGTTGCTCCTGGGTGCTCAAAAACTCTCCGAGATAGAACAAAAATGCGGGATTTTTGAGGCCCTTGTTCCTCCATTTGGCATTGATTCGAAAGGCATTGTATCCTCTGGGAGCCGAACTTACCTCCTCAGACAGAACGCCTACGCGTTGATATGCCCCTCTAAAAAATGTGGTGATTTCCCCGTTTGGACCTGCTTGCTGCTGAAAACGATCTACACGAGACATGTAGAGGCCTGTAACCTTGTGATAAAAGGTGACTTCGGAGGATAGATTCTCAAACTCCCGTGAAATCAAATAACCCAAATTCACGCGGAACGGACCTTGAGCCAAATTCGTAGTCAGACGAATGGTGGCTCGATTGTTTGCCATCAAATGCATCGGTGTCAAGACTGCGCCAAAGGGCCTGGCTCCGTCTTGAACCGTTGCTCCACTAAACGATGACGTTTCTGAGCTGAATCCATTCACAGACGTATTGATCAATGCTGAATGTAAGTTCACGTATGACTGAGATACTGCGAAGACCTCTACGTTCAATGGAAAACCAATCCATCTTCGGGGTAAACCCAAATTCGTTTGAAACGCGAACCCTCCTTGACGGACTCCCTGAGATGAGATTTCATGACGCCCCCAAGCCACATCGCTTTTCAAACTCAAGGCTCCCAATTTCCCTTTGTGTGAGGCGGACAACGCCGTCATCCCGTAGGATTCACCATTGGTCCAAGCATCCAAGCCCCTTGACCTCATTCCTCCCAGTTCGAATCGCTGAAGGCGGTATTTTTTCCCGACGCGGCCCGCGACAATGTGATCAGGCAAATTGAGGATGTTGAAGGGGGTTTTACCCACGACAAGGTCGACACTCATCTGACCGGGTAAGTCTTTTGCAGACCATCGCAAGCCGTTGAATTGTCTTTTTCCAAAATCCACCTCACGGAGGTAATCAGAACGACTGTGATAATTCTCATGCTGGACACCAATCGGCCAGACGTAGGTCCAAGCATTTCGGTCAAACAAAGAGTTTTGCACCTGCTTCGCAGAACTCATCAAAAAGTCTCCAAGCTCCACGAATTGAGTACCACCAAAAGACAATTTAAATTGGCCATAGTCCTTCACAGTTCCAGCAGTCAACACCAATCCCTGCCGTGACAACCTAAAAATTCTGTCATCCACGTCTGTTCCAGAAAACGGATCAAAGGTCAACAGCTGCAATGCAAGAAAACTCTCATCCGTAGGTCTAACAGTGACGTTGACATTCAAATTTGGTGCGTTGAACTCGTCATCAGCACGTAAAACCAACGGCGTGTTGTGGTCGCCGTGATGATGGCTCAAATCCCTGGCATATCCTAAAAAGCGGCAGTACCCCTTCACTTCTACGGGCGTTTTGAAAGTCGCTACCCCCAAGGGCACATGAATTGAATTGTTCACCACTGTCCGCAAAGAGTCTAGACCCGTATTTTGAGCCTGCAAAACATGAATCGAGAAAAACACAAGCGCAAACGCAAGGAA
>DCBH01000098.1:7836-10938 GCA_002313415.1 Flavobacteriales bacterium UBA1112 | reverse complement strand
TCTTGACCTCGGTTGTGCTGCTTTTCCATCAGCAAGTACATTTTGTTCAGCCCGTAAAATGGCGTGCCGTACTTGTCAACGTAGTGTTGAAGAGGCTTTTTGAGGCGGAGCATGACAATGCCACACTCGTGCTGAATGGAGTCGCTCATGAGCAAGTCAAAGTTACACATTAGGTGCCGGCGCGTGATGGTACTTTTGAACCCAATGGAATCGAAGCATTCTCTCGTGGCCGCGCGTCTGATAATACAAGGCTGGGCTGAGGCGGTAAGCATTCACGCTCACCTCGACGGCTTGCTCGATGCCGAGGCCAACCCCAACGAGATGGAGGCTCCCCATGACAAGTACATACCAATCAATCAACAGCGGGTGAAACGCATTCGCAAGACTTTGGTTAAGAATGGGTTGAGGGGGGATTTGATGGAGGCTTTGGGCAGAATTCCAAAGGGCACGAAGATGTTGGTGCTCAATGAATTTTGGTGTGGAGACGGCGCCCAAATTTTGCCTGTGCATGAGGCCATGGTTGAACGTGCGAATACAAAATTGGAAGTGAGAGTGTTGATGCGCGATGCCCACCTTCAGGTGATGGATTTGTTTTTGACCCACGGTGATCGGTCGATCCCCATGACTGTGCTCTTGGACGCAGAGCTTCACATTCTCGGCACTTGGGGTCCACGTCCGGCAGAGGCGATGTCTTTGGCGAGACGCATCAAAGCGGATTCTTCAATCGCACACACGTACAATGCGGAGGTGCACAAGTGGTATGCTCAAAACAAGCAACAGAACATTCAGGCGGAGTTGGCGGTACTTTTGGAGCATGCCTACAAATCTGGATCCTGAAGACTTTTACAAGACACCGGAAGGTTTCTTGGTTTTCACGGAATCATACCACCTGAAACGAGGCCATTGTTGTCAAAGTGGTTGCAGGCATTGCCCTTATGGTTTCGACAAACGAACAGGTCGTTTTATGAAGAAAAAGAATACGCCATGACTGCCGCAGACCCTCAATCCTTTGAATTGCGCCCTTCGGACCTCCAAGCCGCCATCATCGAAGGGATTCCTTCCTCGTTGCCCCCTGCCACATTGCGAAATCCGGAGTGGAGTCACGCCCCCGTGCGAAAGAACATTCTGACAAACAAGGAAAAAGCACTGGCTCTGAGAAATGCTTTGCGCTATTTCCCGCAAGAGCAGCACGCAGAATTGGCATCAGAATTTGCCGATGAATTGCGATTGTATGGTCGGATTTACATGTATCGATTGCGTCCCAAGCACGCAATGAAGGCCTATCCCATCGATTGGTATCCCGCCAAGTGCAAGCAGGCGGCTTCCGTGATGTTGATGATTCAAAACAACTTGGACCCCGCGGTGGCACAGCATCCCGAGGAGTTGATTACTTATGGGGGCAATGGTGCAGTGTTTCAGAACTGGGCGCAGTATCGTTTGACGATGAAGTACCTCAGCGAGATGGATCAGAATCAAACACTGGTCATGTATTCTGGTCATCCCATGGGGTTGTTTCCTTCCAATGCTGATGCACCACGCGTTGTGGTGACCAACGGGATGGTCATTCCGAACTACAGTCAACCAGATGACTGGGAACGTATGAATGCGCTTGGCGTGAGTCAGTACGGTCAGATGACCGCGGGTTCGTACATGTACATCGGCCCCCAAGGCATCGTTCACGGCACGACCATTACAGTGTTGAACGCTGGACGAATGATCGACCGCAAGCGAGGCATTGCAGATACAACAGATGGTCTCGCGGGGAAACTCTTTGTAACGGCTGGACTTGGCGGCATGAGTGGTGCTCAACCCAAGGCAGCCAACATTGCTGGTTGCGTGTCGGTCACTGCGGAGGTGAACCCGGCGGCGGCGAAAAAACGGCACAAGCAGGGTTGGGTAGACCACCTGGTCACTGATCTGGATGAACTGACTGCGCGCGTGAAAGAAGCCGTTTCGGCAAAGCGCGCCCAGTCTTTCGCTTACCTCGGCAACGTGGTCGAGGTGTGGGAAAAATTTGACGAGGAAAACATCCTCGTGGACATGGGCTCAGATCAAACATCGCTCCACAATCCTTGGGCAGGAGGTTATTATCCGGTAGGCCTCGACTTTGAATCCGCCAACGCGATGATTTCAGAGGATCCCGAGCAGTTTAAAACGCGAGTCAAGGCTTCGCTGAAGCGCCACGCAGATGCGGTGAACAAACACACCTCACGAGGCACCTATTTCTTCGACTATGGAAATGCTTTTCTGCTTGAGGCGAGCCGAGCTGGTGCAGACATCATGGATGCGGGAGGAGAACAATTCAAATACCCGTCTTACGTTCAAGACATCATGGGTCCAATGTGCTTTGACTTCGGTTTTGGACCATTTCGCTGGGTTTGCTGCAGCGGAGATCCTGGCGACCTCGATGTTACAGATTCAATCGCAGCAGACGTATTAGAGCGCTTGATGGCGGACGCGCCACTTGACATTCAGCAGCAAATGCAGGACAACCTGCGCTGGATACGAGAGGCGAAGGCCAACAAATTGGTGGTTGGCTCACAAGCGCGGATCTTATACGCCGATGCAGAGGGCCGAGCAGAAATCGCATCGGCCTTTAACGACGCCATCAAGGACGGCCGATTGAAGGGGCCGGTGGTGCTCGGTCGAGACCATCACGACGTAAGCGGTACCGACAGCCCTTATCGCGAAACTTCGAACATTTACGACGGATCTGCCTTCACCGCGGACATGGCCGTTCACAATTTTGTGGGTGACAGTTTCCGTGGTGCTACTTGGATTAGCCTTCACAATGGAGGTGGTGTAGGATGGGGAGAAGTGATGAATGGTGGGTTTGGCATGTTGATCGATGGAAGCGAAGAAAGTGAACATCGCTTGCGGTCGATGCTTCATTGGGACGTCAACAACGGGATTGCTCGTCGCAGTTGGGCCCGAAACGAGGGTGCCCAATGGGCCATCGAGCGCGCCATGAAAATGGAGCCTCGCCTGAAGGTGACTCGAGCCAATCATGCAGATGACGACCTCATTGCGGAGACCTTGTCTCAATGAGCAATGAGAGCAACAGGACGCTACATAATACCTTCGTGGCGTCGAGGTTAAAAA
>DCBH01000098.1:1583-7433 GCA_002313415.1 Flavobacteriales bacterium UBA1112 | reverse complement strand
GTGCGTTGTCACTTTTGTGGTCTCCTTTGGTCAGTGCGCAGCTGGCCTTGAGCTTGGACCAAGCTCAAACGTTGGGGGTGGCTCAGGCCTACGCGATGCAGAGAGCACGCATTGACGTTGACGTCGCCCGACGCGACATCAAAGAATTGTTGGCCACGGGTCTGCCTCAGGTGAGCGCATCGTTTGACGTCAATCACTTTTTGGACATTCCCACGCAAGTTGTCCCTGCAACATCATTCAACCCAATGGCTCCCGAGGACTTGGTGTTGGAACTGGCTTTTGGAACCACACAATCAGCAACAGCAGGGTTCAATGCGACTCAGTTGGTGTTCAGTGGCAGTTATCTCGTGGGTGTAAAGGCGGCACAGGTCTTTGCGGATGCCAAGGCATTGGCAGTAGATGCTACGGAAGTGGAGACAAGACGCTTGGTGGCAGAGGCTTACGTCACTGCCCTTGCGGCTGAGGCCAATGCGGAAACATTGGATCGCGCCCTCACCTTGGTCGCTGCTTCAGAACAAGAGGTGCGAGCATTGGTCGAAGAGGGCTTGCTGGAGTCGGTAGATTCAGACCAACTTCAGCTTTCGCGTCAAGCCTTGGAGCAGCAACTTAGCACTGCGCAATTGCAGGCGGATTTGACGCTGAAGCTTCTTCTGTTTCAGTGTGGACTGAAAGTTGACGAGAACGTGATTTTGACAGATGACCTTCAAGCCTTGACGTCGACGAAGGTTCCCGAAGCGATTCAATCGACATTAAACTTGGACAACAACCCCAGCTTGGAGGAACAGCGCCGTTATGTGGCCTTGGCTGAGCTCGACGTGATGAATCGTCGAGCCGATGCCCTCCCACAGGTGGCGGCGTTCTATTCAAACAGTGCGCAAACCTTCAGAGACCCGGCATTCCCGGTGCTTGAAGATCAGGCCAACTGGTACCCGTCTCAAATTGTAGGACTGTCGCTGAATATGCCGATTTGGACCAGTTTTGGTGGTCGTCAGCGGGTTGAGAAGGCGAAGTTAGCCGTCCTCACTGCTGAGACGGGGCTGATGCAGATGGAATCGGCAGTGCAACTCGAATTTGACCGCGCCCGCGCGACATTTTTGGATGCCCAAGCCGCTCTCTCGAATGCAGAGAAGCAGCTCGATTTGGCTGCACGAATTCTCACGCGCATCGAATTGGGACACAAAGAGGGTGTCCGCAGCAGTTTCGAGCTCAACACCGCCCAAAACCAACTCCTCGAAGCAGAGGGCAACCTGATTGGCGCTCAACTTGCTTGGCTGACGGCTCAGCAACGCTTAATCGCATCCAACCCACGACCATGACGAACACGTTGAAAATTTGCGGCTTCTTAGGCATTGTGACCTTGCTTTTAGTGGGGTGTGGTGCGTCCTTGGATTCGGAGCCATCAACCAGGGAAGTGACCAACGCAAGGTTGACTCGAGTGGGTGTTCGAACCATTAAGGCGGAGCCATTTGCGCACTCATTTGCGGTTCAAGGCAACGTGAAAACAGACCGCATCGCTCACATTCTCGCGTCCTTTCCAGGAGTGGTTAGAGAGGTCTTGGTTGAAGAAGGAGCAACCGTGACGAAAGGTCAGGCTTTGGTAAAGATTGATACGGAGGTTCTTGCAAAACAACGGGCCGAGTTGTTGACTCAGTTGGATTTGGCCAAAACGTTGTTTGAACGTCAAGAGCGTCTTTGGAAAAAGGAGATTGGATCGGAAGTGGATTACCTTCAATCCAAAGCGGCTCTCGAAACGCTCGAGCAAAGTTTGGCCACCCTTGATGAGCAAATTGACCAAGCAGTCATTCGAGCACCTTTTGCCGGGGTGCTTGATCGAACGTTTGTCAACGTTGGAGAAATGGCAGCCCCACCGATGCCGGTAGTTCGCGTGGTGGATTTGAGCGATCTCTATGTTCGGGCTGCGGTAAGTGACCACTACGCAGGCGTCGTGATGGCAGGCCAACCGGTTCGCATCGAGGCTCGAGGGTTGGACCCCGTTGACAGCGAAATTCGCCGGGTGGGTCAATTCATCGAAGAGGCCAATCGAACCATTGACCTGACCGTTGACCTGCCTTCTGGTGCGCGCGCATTGCCGAACATGGTTGTCACGATATACATTACAGATCTAGCTTTAGACAGTGCTCTTGCATTGCCCGCAGCAATGGTCTTGCAAGACGCAACAGGGCAGGAATACGTTTACGTGGTTCGTGGCGAAAAAGCAATCAAGCAATTGGTTGAAACGGGCGTGGTGTCAGAGGGGCGGCTTCTGATTGAACAAGGACTAAAACCAGGAGACCGGGTCATTGACCGAGGCGCATCTCGAGTGGTAGATGGAGAACGGGTGAGCGTGATAGAATCATGAGTGACATTGACTCTAAGACCCCCAAAAAGGGCGAAACAAGATTGCGAGAATTCGGCCTGACAACCCTCAGCATTCAGAACAAGACAACGGTCTTTGTGCTCATTGCCATCATCACCTTCTCAGGAATTAGCAGTTATTTGACTGTTCCTAAGGAGGCCTTTCCGGAAATCGTTGTGCCAGAAATCTATGTCAGCACAGCTTATCCGGGCAACAGTCCTGTCAACATGGAGAAGCTCATCACCAGGCCCATGGAGAAGGAGATCAACACCATTTCAGGCATTGATGAAATCACGTCCACGAGCGTACAGGGCTACAGCGCCATAGACATCAAATTCAGTTTCGACGTAACGCCAACAGAGGCGTTGCGAAAGGTGAAGGATGCTGTGGATAAAGTGAAGGCAGATCCAGACTTTCCTAAAGATTTGCCCGCGGACCCAAGCGTGATGGAACTGAATTTCAGTGAGCTCATGCCGGTGATGAATGTCAACCTGAGCGGGGATTATCGTCTGCAGGATTTAAAGAGGTATGCGGAATATCTCGAAGACAGGGTAGAGGCTCTGCCTGAAATCAGCAAAGTGGACATTCGGGGAATCAGCGACTTGGAAGTTGAAATTGAGGTGGATCATCTGCGGGCAGAGGCCATGCAGGTCAGCTTCAATGACATCGCTCAGGCCATTGCTTCAGAAAACATGACAGTGTCCGGTGGCGACCTGTTGGTCGATGGCGTTCGCCGAAGTGTGCAAGTCGAGGGTGACTTCACCAGCATTGAAGAACTAGAGAACGTGATCATCAAGTCGGAGAATGGATTCTCAGTCCACTTGCGTGATGTGGCCGAAGTGTCGTTTGTCGAAAAAGAGGAGGAGAGTTACGCTCGTGAGTTTTCTCGCCCAGTGGTTTCTCTTGATGTTGTGAAGAGGGCTGGTGAAAATCTGCTTGAAGCGTCTTCGGCGATCAACGCAATCATCGAGAAAGCCAAGCGCGAGGTGTTGCCTCGTAACCTGAGGGTTTCCATTACCAACGACCAAAGCGACATGACTCAAACACAGGTGGAGGAGCTACAGAATTCAATCATTTTTGGGGTCTTGCTTGTGGTGGGTGTGTTGTTGTTTTTCCTCGGTTTGCGCAACGCCCTGTTCGTGGGTGTCGCCATTCCGCTTTCCATGTTTATGAGCTTCCTCATTTTGAATTCGCTGGGGGTGACCTTCAATACGATGGTGTTGTTTTCCTTGGTGTTGGCCCTCGGGATGCTCGTGGACAATGGGATTGTGGTGGTGGAGAATGTGTATCGTTTTATGGATGAGGGATTCAGTTCCATGGAGGCTGCTCGATATGGAGTGGGCGAGGTTGCCTGGCCAATCATTGCTTCGACAGGCACGACGCTGGCGGCGTTTCTTCCCTTGGCTTTGTGGCCCGGCTTGATTGGAGAATTCATGAGCTATCTTCCAATGACGCTGATCATTGTGTTGGGGTCTTCCCTTTTTGTGGCGCTGGTGATCAATCCCGTGCTGACCGCTGCTTTCATGAAGGTCGGCGCTCTGGACGTCAATCGTCAGCGAAGCAATGTGGCCTCTGTTGTCCTTGTTGGAGTTGGTTTGGTGTTTCTCGCGCTTGGGGTGAATGCCCTGGGAAACATTCTCGTCATTGCAGGCATCATGACATTGCTCAACACGTATGTCTTGTATCCAGCGACGTTGTCGTTTCAGAATTCTTTTTTGCCGCGCCTTGAAGCTTTTTATGAGCGCTTTTTGACGTTTGTGTTGGGCGGCAAAAGACCGTGGGCGTTTTTCTGGGGGACTGTTGGGCTGTTGTTTTTGTCAATTGTCTTGATGGGAGTGTTCCCGCCGAAGGTGTTGTTTTTCCCAGACAACCAACCGCAGTATCTCAACATCTTCGTATCCAAACCGATTGGCACGGATTTGACACAGACCAACAACGTCGCCAAGGACATTGAGGCCATGGTGATGGAAGTGCTGGCAAGAGAAGATTTTAAAAGGCCAAACCCCGAGACAGGAGAGCTGGAGAGCTTTTTGGTCAACTCCGTCATTGGTACCGTGGGCAACGGCACAAGCGACCCCAACGAGGGCCCACAGTTTGGCCCCACGCCTCACAAAGCACGAATTGTCGTGAATTTTGTCAAGTTCCAAGACCGTCGAGGGTTGGCAACAGGAGATGTTTTGAGCGCAATCCGAGAGGAACTTCGTGGCTACCCCGATGCTGAGGTGGTTGTGACCAAAAATTCGGATGGGCCGCCGCAAGGTGCACCGATCAATTTGGAACTTTCAGGAGATGACTACGACGAGCTTCTCGCTGCGTCTGAAAAGGCTCTGCTTTTTTTGCGCGCAAAAGATTATGCAGGGGTAGAAGAGCTGAAAATTGACGTTGACAAGCGCAAGCCTCAGATGCCGGTCGTCATCGACCGTGAAAAGGCACGCACCTATGGCTTGAGCACGCGCGACATTGGTTACACCTTGCGGACGGCGTTGTTTGGTCGCGAGGTAGGAACATTCAAAGACGGCGAAGACGATTACCCAATCAATGTCCGATTCGCAGAAGAGTATCGCCACAGCAGCGATGCTTTGATGAATCAAAAAGTCATTTTCCGAAGTCAGAGCGATGGCCAGATCAAAGAAGTCCCCATCAGCGCTGTAGCTTCAGCTAGCCGCGCAACAACCTTCAGTGCGGTGAAGCGTAAAGACCTCAAGCGCGTCATCACCATCACATCCAACGTGCTTGAAGGGGCGAACCCCACGGAAATCATCAACGTCATGCAACAGGACATGGGTGCAGAGCTTGACATTCCCTCCGCCGTGAATTGGAATTTCACAGGCCAGCAAGAAGAGCAAGCAAAAGAAATGGCGTTTTTGTCCAAAGCCTTGCTCATCGCACTGTTCATGATTTTCCTCATCATTGTGAGTCAATTTAACAGTGTTTCGACCCCCTTCGTTATCGGCTTTAGTGTGGTGTTTTCGCTTATTGGGGTGCTGCTTGGGTTGGTGGTGTTTCAGATGGAGTTTGTGATCATCATGACCATGATCGGAATCATTTCACTGGCTGGAGTGGTGGTCAACAACGCCATAGTCCTCATCGACTACACCAACTTGTTGCGTGCACGTCGTCGCGCAGCGTTGGGTTTTGGAGAGGGACAATCGGCTGAGGAGGATACAAAGCTGCCTTTCACAGAAGTAAATACAGCAATTATTCAAGGCGGAAAGACCCGTTTGCGTCCAGTTTTGTTGACGGCCATTACGACGGTACTTGGATTGCTGCCATTGGCCATTGGCCTCAACATTGACTTCGTGGGCTTGGTGACCAATTACAACCCCAACATATATGTGGGCGGGGACAACAATGTGTTCTGGAAGCCGATGAGCTGGGCCATCATTTTTGGTTTGACATTTGCCACATTCTTAACGCTGATTATTGTTCCTGTCATGTATTGGTGGATTGAACGAACCACTTACAAGTTGGCGGGCCGAGGGGTGTGATTGGCT
>DCBH01000098.1:0-1158 GCA_002313415.1 Flavobacteriales bacterium UBA1112 | reverse complement strand
CCGATGTGGGTGAGGAGTTCGTAGGGGATGGTGCCTGCTCGCTGGGCCACTTCGTCGAGACTCGGTGAGTCACCCCACAAATAGACGCGGTCACCAGGCATCAAGTCCAACCCCGTGGCATCTACGGTGACCATGTCCATACACACTCGACCTACAGTTGGGAGGTGTCGACCTTTCCAGTTCACGAAGCCGACACCGTTGCCCAAAGACCGCGGGTAGCCATCGGCGTATCCGACCGAAAGTACAGCCAAGGTGCGATCGTGTGTTGCCGCGTCGGTTAGGCCATATCCAGAGCCCTCCCCAGAGGGAACCTGAACGAGCTTGGCCACTGAAGTGTGGAGCGACAAGACAGGTTTAAGTCCCAGCGATGCCACCTCTTGCCCCAACCCATACATGCCCAATCCCACGCGGATGTGAGTAAGCACGGCTGCCCATTTTTGGCGCTCAGATTCGTGAAGAAAAGCCGTGATGCGCGCGGAACCAGCAGAATTGAGAATGTGACGAGGCACATCTTTAAAATGCCGCGAAGTGCGATGAAAAAATTGCTCTACCTGGGCTCTGGTTGCTTCATCGAGGGTCACATCGTCAGCCCCTGCAAGGTGACTCATGACCGAGGCCAGCTGCAAGGATGGACTGCGGAGAAGCTTGGCAGCTTCTGCGTCTTCAAACGGAGCCAATCCCAAACGATGCATTCCAGTATCGAGCTTGAGGTGGATGGGCCAGCCATTGGCCTCGTGAGCTTCAGCCCACGCCAGGGCCATACGCACGTGTTTGAGTGAGACCAGTTGTGGCTCGAGACGATTACTGTGCATCGTTTCAAAGGTGATCGGGTCTGGGTTCAACACCATGATGGGAGATTGAATGCCAGCTTCGCGAAGCGCAACACCTTCGTCTGCGTAGGCAACAGCCAACCAATCCACCCCTTGCGCTTCAAGTAAGCGGCCAAGAGCAACCGGATCGGTCCCATATCCCAAACCCTTGATGACTGCTACCACGCCCGTGGCTCCCACGTGGGATTTGAGGATGCGAACATTTTCAATCAGATTGCTTGTGCGCATGGTAAGCGTGGTGACGTGCCTCGCAGGAGCCAATGCTTGAATGACCGCCTCGACGGGTGCGTGGGATGACACTTTGACAAGCACATTGGCCTTGTCGAGA
>DCBH01000078.1:7779-8086 GCA_002313415.1 Flavobacteriales bacterium UBA1112 | reverse complement strand
TTTGCACCAGATTGTCCAGAGGACGTGAATGAAGATGGCACCATCTCCGTTGCAGACATTCTGGCTTTGTTGTCTGAATTTGGGTGCACAGCAGGGTGCAGCGTCGATGTGAATGACGACGACGTTGTGAACGTATCTGACATCCTTGTCCTCTTGGCTGCATTTGGATTGGATTGCTGAAACATGACTTCATGAATACCTTGTATCGCTATATGACAGTGGCCCTATTGACCGTGGGCGTTGTCTGTCACTCACTTGCTCAATGTTCGGATTGCGAACCCGACTTGTCCTGTGTTGCCGTGGATTT
>DCBH01000078.1:0-7388 GCA_002313415.1 Flavobacteriales bacterium UBA1112 | reverse complement strand
GCAACATTCAACCTTCCTCCTTCCGTGGTTGACCCGGGCTCTGGTTTGGAAGCCACTCTGCTTACGGTCACCATTTCGCAAGTGACCGGACTGCCTTTTGGTTTGGAGTTTGCACCCAACAATCCCGACGGCGTCTATTCACCGGGTGACGGCGAGTACTACGGATGCTCAGTTGTTTGCGGCACACCACTTGTAAGCGGTTCGTTTTTTGTCGAGATCAATGTGACCGTGCTCGTATCTGCATTTGGATTCCAGCAAACGGTCAATGAAAGTTTTAGTCTACCTCTCGTGGTGGATCCAGGAGCCGGTGGTGAAGGTCCTTCAAGTTTTGCCCTGAGCACAAACCAAGGATGCGCTCCATTGACGGTACAAGGCACAAATCTGATAGCTGACGCAGGCGCATCTTATTTCTGGGATTTTGGCAATGGCCAAACGTCAACCGCCTTCAATCCAACGTTTAGTTACGACACACCGGGAACCTACACTGTCAGTGTGCAAACCGAAGTAAGTGAATTGGCTTTAACGCAAGTGAACATTACCAATCTCGGCGGAGGCTGGGGGCAAGACCTCGAAGATTTTTTCGGATCGCCAGATCCTTATTTTGTGTTGAGCGGACCCGAAGGAGGGATTTATACTTCTGCCTATGAGGACGGAAATGAGACGCCAACATTAGGAGGATTCAGCATCCCACTCGATCCAGGGACGACCTACAACATTGCATTTTATGACAGCGATGGGGTCTTTACTGGCGACGATTTCTTGGGTGCAAGTGACTTCACTCCTACTGCAGGAGGTGAGATTACAGTGTCAAACAGCACCACAGCCATTTTGACGTTGACTGAGAGTGTTGTGGCAAACTTCAATGAAAGCACGCAAGTGATTGTTTTTGAAGGCCTCGAAGTTTATCAGGACCTCGATGGAGATGGCTTCGGCGACCCTGATGTACTCGTAGACGCTTGCAACCCTGACAATGTGCTTCCATTTGCATTTAACGATCAAGATTGTGATGACGAAAACGCCTCCGTTTATGCAGGTGCAGCAGGCACAGGTGAGGGCTTGGACAACAATTGCAACGGCGTGGTCGAAGGATCGGAAATCTTGACCATTTCTGGCTGCACTGAAGTTGACGCCTGCAATTACGATCCCTTGGCAAATGCAGATGACGGGTCCTGCACCTTCGCGGATCCAAACTTCGATTGCGATGGAAATTGCACGGCTGGTGAAGATTGCCAAGGAACATGTGGTGGAGCAATTGAATTGGACGCATGCGGCATATGCGGAGGGGACAACAGTTCATGCTCAGGATGCACAGACCCCTCAGCGACCAATTTTGATCCATCGGCCATTGTGGACGACGGGACATGTGAGTTGCCAGAGTGTTTGGGTGACCTCAACAACGACCTTTCGATTTCGGTTGCCGACATTCTTGAAATGCTGGGTGACTTTGGATGTATTGAAAATTGTGAAGCAGATTTGAATGGCGACGATGCCGTGAGTGTTGAAGATTTACTTCTTCTGTTGGCTAGTTTTGGCCTAGACTGCCCTGAGTGACAAACCAAAGAAATGAACCTATGAAAAGCTTTTTAAAACTCTCTCTCTCTCTCTTCCTTGCATGTTTTATAGTCGGGCAAGGCTTGGCACAATGCACAGCAGATTATGACTTTGGCAATGAAACGTTAGGAGTTTCGCCAAACCCTGAATTGGGTGAGCAGTTTGAACCAGGTATAGTGGGACAGAGCTACGAAGATGTCCTGCACATTTTGTTGCCTCAATACATCCTTGACATTGATCCTACCCTGCCGTTCTTTCCTACAACTCCTTTGGACAGTGCTTCTTTGTCTTCGGTGGTGTTGGTTGATTTGAGTGATACGCTGTCCACAACCACTCTTGATGCGGTAGGTCTTGAGGTCGTATGCAACAACAACGGAGATTCTGGCAATCCCTGCTCATTTTTAGGAGGCAATCAATATTGCGCGTCACTTGTTGGCACGCCTACCGTTCAAGGTTCTTATCGACTTGACATCTATGTCACAGGTTGGGTCGCTGTCTTTGGTTTCCCATTTAGCCAAGAGGAAGTCTTTGGTTCGTTCGTGCTGAACTTTGGAGAACTTGGTTGCACAGACGAAGAAGCCAACAACTACAACCCCAATGCGGTGGTCGATGACGGCAGTTGTGTGCTTGAATCCTGTTTTGGAGACGTGGATGGAGACAATGCGGTGACTGTAAGTGACCTGCTGGAAATCCTGGCTGAGTTCGGATGCACAGAAGGTTGCACAACAGATGTAAGTGGCGATGGCGCGACTACAGTTGCAGATTTGCTAGAATTGCTGAGTGTTTTCGGCAGTTCATGTAGTTGATTTTATTTCGTTTTCATCTTTGCCCAATCCGAAGCAAAGCATGAACTGTATTAATCCTTACTTCGATACGTTCTGAATGAAGGGCATCTATTCAATCCTCGTTTTTGTCCTTTCACTCGCCTGCACCGGCGGCGTCTGGGGGCAAGCGTGCACCTACACCATGAGTCTGTTCAGTCAGCTCAGCTCGGGACAAATTGATTCTGAATCAGCCACATTGGCGGGTGACCTGACCTCGGTTACATTCAACCTGAATTTTACGGGAACTGGAGCAAGCTATCCCGCTGACATGATGGTTTACTTGTATGCACCTAATGGCGATTGCATTGTTTGGGGCGGCTGGAATATCAATCCCACAGGTGGCTGCACCGATGTAGGTACAGGCTTTCAAAATTCTTGGCCGGACAACTGGAGTACAACAGTCAATGGATTTTACACTTACACGTTGAATACCAATGCAAACGGTTTGGATGGTTCTGGAACATGGAGCGTCACCATTCAAAATGCCTGGACAGGTTCGGCCGTGGCGACGTATGATTTGGATATCGTCTTTAATGGAATATGTGAGGGGGATTGCTTTGATCCAAATGCATGCAATTTTGTTCCCGATGCGGAACTCATCAACAACGAGCTATGCATCTATCCGATTGACTTGTATCCTGATGGCCTGTTGGACTGCGATGGCAATTGCTACCTCGACATGGATGGAGATGGCATTTGTGACGCATTGGAGGTGCCTGGCTGTCAAGAGCCTTGGGCATGCAACTACAATCCCCAAGCCACTGACCCCCCTCTTCCGATCAATCCCTGTTCTTATCCGGAATCCAGTGAAATTGATTGTGACGGGAACAGTCTGCTTCCTCAGTTTTTGTCCCAGCCGCAAGATGCAACTGTGTCCTGCAATGGCATTCCAGTAGCTCCAGGTGTGTCAGCTCAGCCTGCACCTGCAGCCGTGGCTTATTACAGTTTATTTCCAGAGAGTTGTTACGACGTGATGGAAGATGTGGAGTTTTCATTTACTGAAACCATCTATCCCGGCAGCTGCCCCGGTAACTACACAATCGACCGCAATTGGATCATCACCGATTGCAATGGATTCCAAAATGCCATTTTGCAAACCCTCACTGTCGTCGACAACCTCCCTCCCGTTGTGATTTCCAACTTGACGCCGGACACCATCGATTGCAATGATCCAGTCATGTTTTTGCCCCTGCAGGCAGAGGAGGTGTGCGGCGGTGGATGGAGCGTCGTCGGAGAGCCCTCATTCGTTTTTTTGTCAGGAAGTTGTGAGGGTGAATCTGTCCAAAAGAAATACACAACCATCACCGACGAATGTGGTAACGCCACAGAAGTGGAACAAGTCCTGATCATCGAGGACAATGACCCGCCTTATTGGCTGGAGGATTTGCCCCAAGAACAGATTTTCACAGACAACATTGAAGGAGAAGTATTTGACCCTCCAGTGGCGGATGATGTCTGCTCCAATTTTGAGGTTAACATGTCGAGTAGCTACAACGAAGGCCCTTGTCCTCTGTCTGTGGTCCTTACCAGAACATTTGTCGCTGTCGACCAATGCGGGAACACTTCTGCGCCATTTGTGCAGACCATCACTGAGGAGACAGATCTCGAAGCATCTATTTCCGCCACGACACCTGTTTCTTGTCACAACGGTGAAGATGGAATGGCGGAGGTAAATTATTCCGGAGGAGTAGCACCGTATACTGTCGATTGGAATGGATACGATCCTGAGGCATTGCCTGCAGGAGACTATACTGTTGAAGTGCTCGACGCAAATTTGTGCAGCGTCGAAATGGATTTTTTGATCACTGAGCCTGCTCCGTTCACTTTGAACTTAACAGCAACGAGCCCAGAGTGCAATGACCTGCAGAGTGGTGTCATTCTCTCTGATGTGAGCGGGGGAACCGGCAACATCACGATTGATTGGAATGGGGTCAACCCCAATGCTGTTTCCGCTGGGGTTTACAATGCAACGGCTTTTGATGAATCGGGTTGTGAAGCATCTGCTTCAATCACGGTTGCGCCTGCTGAAATCCCCGAATCTCTCGAATTGTCAGGAGATGTTGAGGTGGTTCAAGGTGACAGTGCAGCATACTTCTATGAATACACACTGGGAAGTTCCTATGACTGGTGGTTTGAAGGGGCCTTGGAAGAGCAAGTATTGACAACTTTCGCAATCTCGGTGCTTTGGGATACCACGGGCTTTGTGTGCGTCCAAGAGACAAACCAAGACGGTTGCGTGGGTGATTCAGTTTGTCTTGATGTCACAGTCATCGACGATGTCTGGAACATTCATGAGCCTCTTCTTCTCGCAGATGTTGCTAGGATTTATCCCAATCCCACTACAGATTTGATCACGGTGTCCGTACCCAGCACATTGGTTGGTCAGAAATTCACCATTTTCGATATAAACGGCATGCAAGTTGCTATGGGCCAACTGGAATCAGAGAGCGCTGTAATTGATTTGCGTTCCCTGTCTGCCGGTTCATACTTATTTCAATTCGCATCCAATAAAGGGGTTACATTCCAAGTGTTTCGAGAGCAGTGAGCTGACGAGCCATTCACACTCAGAGAATTGTTTGTTTCAAGCACGGAATGAGACTATTCGTTTTGCTGCTTTCACCAAAGCACTTCTTGCTCTCGTCTACACCGAACCGGGCACAAGCTTGCATGAGCTTTTGCGTCCCTTCATTTGCGACGCAGAGTCTCAGTCGGGCATGAGTTGCCGTGAACACTTGCAAGCCAATTGGTCTGATTGATCAAACCTGAGGACCACGATGGCCAATGCAATTCAAACCATTGACAATTCCTCCCTGTTTGTGCAACACAAAAAGTCCCACCTACAATGAGGTGGGACTTTCAGGATTTTGGTCTCTTCAATGCGCCTTACTCAGCACTTACAATAAGATGATCAATGTGCGATGATCAATTGCTTCACCGTGCGCCCATTGGATTGGGTGAGAATCATACTGTAAGTGCCGTTTGCGAGGTGTGCGACGTGAATCGTATTGCGTCCTGCAACGAGCCTTTCGCGAATCACTTCTCGTCCTGTAGCATCAATTACTTGGAGGGCCGGAGCTTCAGAAACCAAGCCGTCAATAACAAGGACGTCGTCGGCTGGGTTGGGATAAGCAATGAAGGACACAGATGCTTCAGGCGTGCCAGAAGCAGTTGCCGTAACCACCATACTTATTGCATCGCCTTCGCAACCATCCACATTGGTTTCTTGTACTGTGATGACACCTTCTTGAAGGATCCACAAGACACTTACGTAGTTGGTTCCTTGACCATCGACAATGACCCCACCATTGATGGTCCAGTTGTATTGTGATCCAGCTGTGAAGGGGTAGCTGTACATCATACTCTCTTCAAGCACGACGTCAGTAGCCCCATCAATGGCAAAGCTGAATAGGAATGAGCACTCTTCCGAGTCGTGCAACGTCGCTGCATCATCAAAATTGCAGGCGAGTTCGTTCATGCATCCGTAACAATCAAAGGCACAAGAACCATTTTCAGTTGTTGCTTGATAGTTGTAATTGCAAGCGTAGATGTCTGTGCACCCTTCAGAGTCATAAGTGCAGGTGCCGTTGTTTTCTGTCGCTGATGGGTCAAAATTGTTGGCCCCCATGTCAGTGCACCCTTCAACTTCATCCAAATCGCATATTCCGTCGCTGTCCTCATCCAGAATGCAGTTTCCGAAGCAATCGTAACCCGTGATGGGGTTAACACAACTTCCGTCATTGATTGATGCTGCAGCGTCGAAGTTGCAAGCATTGACATCCGTGCAACCCAGACCTGAACAGCTCGTAAAGTCGCATGTGCCATCGTTGAGGGTTGCTTCCATGTCAAAGTTGCAAGCCATGGGATTTGTGCATCCCTCTACAATGTTGCTCCAGCAGGTAATGAAATCACAGCTTCCGTCGTTCACAGTGGCTGCAACATCGAAGTTGCACGCCGTAGCGACGTTGCATCCAAATACTTCACATGTGGTGAACTCACAGGAACCGTCATTGTAAACGGCATTGGAGTCGTAATTGCATGCGTCGATGATGTTGCAGCCTCCAGGCACACATGTATTGCCCTGCTCATCAAAGAACAGACATGGTTCATTTTCAGCACCATAATTGCAGGCCAATTCGTGGTTGCAATCGCCTTCTGTAACTGCAAACAAGCAACTGAAGTCGCATGAACCTGGCAGGTAAAAGTCAGCTTCAGGATCAAAGTTGCAGGCAAATGGCAGTACACATCCACCTTGCAGAACAATGCATGTTCCATTGTCGTCAGTTGCGTATGGATTAAAATTGACTGCGGCTACATCAGTACATCCAGGAATTTCCTGCTCATCACAGACACCATCGTCGTCTGAATCATTTAAGCAACTTCCATCGCAATCTAAGAATGGGATGGCGGGATATTCACATGCACTTACACTACCCAAAGTCGCCGTTGGGTCGTAGTTGCAGGCCTCTTCATCGGTGCAGCCAACGCAACTGGCAAAATCACAAAGTTCAACCACAATGTAATCTGCCGTTGGGTCGTAGTTGCAAGCAAATGGGAGCAAACAACCGGCAACAAGACAACTTCCATCATCTTCCGTTGCTGCAGGGTCGTACACTGGATTATTCGCATCAGTGCAGCCTAGAACTTCAGACTCATCACAGATGCCGTCGCCATCTGAATCATTGATGCACGTTCCATCACAGTTGAGATATTCTTCAGGGTATTCACATGACCCATTGTCAATGGTTGTTGTCTCATCATAGTTGCACGCCATGCTGTCGGTACATCCTGCACATGTTTCGAAATCACAAGCTCCAGCGAGTTGGTAGTCGGCAAGAGCATCATAGTTGCAAGCGTCTTCAATTAAGCAGCCACCTAGCAAGCATGAGCCGTCGTCGAGGGTTGCATTTGGATCGAATCCAGGGTTCATGGGGTCGGTACATCCACCAATCTCTTCGTCGTCACAAATGCCGTTGTCATTCACGTCCGCAGCGCAATCACCGCCACACACGCCCA
>DCBH01000119.1 GCA_002313415.1 Flavobacteriales bacterium UBA1112 | reverse complement strand
GTGTTCAGTTCAACGTTGTCTTGGGACTGGATCATGTCGATTGACACACACTGGTTCAGTACACTTTTTGGATGGTATGTTTTCAGCGGCATGTGGGTGAGTTTCATGATTTTCACCAACCTCTCAATGTTGTGGCTGCGAAGCAAGGGATACTTTCAGGAGGTCAATGAAAGTCACATGCATGACTTGGGGAAATGGATGTTTGCCATTTCCATGCTCTGGAGTTATTTGTGGTTAAGCCAATTCTTGCTGATTTGGTATTCCAACATTCCAGAAGAAGTGACGTACTACATGAGCAGGGTCTTGGGGGACTATCGCGTACCATTCATGTTGATGTTCTTCATCAATTTTGCCATTCCGTTTTACACGTTGATTGCGCGTGATGCCAAGCGTAATCCCCGCTTTGTCATTCCTGTTGGGATTCTCATCTTCATCGCTCACTTCGTGGACGTTTACCTGCTCGTCATTCCGGGCACCATGTTTGATCACAACCATTTTGGTTTCTTTGAAATAGGACTGTTTTTAGGTTTTCTTGGGCTCTTCATGAATCGTACTTTTGCTACTCTGGCAAAGGCGCCACTCATTAGTAGAAATCATCCCATGCTCCAGGAAAGCATAGAACTTCACTATTGAACTGACAACGGACGAATCTCATGAAACTCATTACGCTTCTCGTCGTCATTGCAGGAATCATTGCCCTGGCTCAACTTGCAAAAGTTGGTCAACTTACTTCTCTCATAAGAGACAAAAGAGAGGAGGACATCAGTGCGGCTGATACGCGGCTTAATGGAGGATTGTTCATCGTTTTCATGGTTGCGTTTTACGTAGGATTCATCTGGTTAATCATCCGTTACGGAGATTATAACCCGCCAGCAGCATCTGAACATGGCGTCGCCTACGATACGCTGATGAACTACAACTTGTACATCATCATGGCGGTGTTCTTTCTCGTGAATACGGTCCTTTTCTTATTTGCAAACAAGTATCGTCAAGATCCAAATCGCAAAGCAAAGTTCTTCGCACATGACAACCGTCTTGAATTGGTTTGGACTGTCATTCCCTCCATTGTGCTGGCGGTCATCATCATCTTTGGATTGCGGACATGGAATGAAATGACAGGGACAGCCTCTGAGGATGCTTTGAGGGTGGAGGTGTATTCAAAACAGTTCGACTGGACGGCACGTTATCCCGGTGCAGACGGAGAGTTTGGTTTGGCCAATTACAATTTGATTACACCAACCAATCCCCTAGGAATTGTAACAGCAGATGGAGTCTCAGATGCGCTGGAGGAGATTGAGAAGCAAATTTCTTCTTTGGAATTTGAATTGTCTCATGAGCGTGGCACTTTGCTCGCTCAAATTGCTGAAGTGGAAGCGGAACTTCACTCTGGGAGTCATCATGATCATGGCAGCCACGCAGGCCAGAGTGCTGCACATGGGGAGGAACATGACGGCCACAGTGTCCACGTAGACCAAAGTGCCGCGCATGGGGAGGACCATGACAATCACAGTGTCCATGCAGATCACGGTGCTACACATGGAGGCAGCCACCATGATCACAACAGTGTCCACTTAAACCACAGTGAAGCGCATGGGGAGAATCGCCAAAACCACAGTGGCCATGCAGACCACATTGCTACACACGGGGATGGCCAAGAGGGTCACAATGACCAAGTAGATCATAGCTCCACACATGGGGACGACCACCATGGAATTTCTGCCGAACGAAAGGCGATGTTGAAGTCGAGGATGAACGAGTTGGAGCACATGCTAGAAGGACCGAATGTCGTCGTTCTCTCGAATGCTGCGGCAGAGGCCAAAGAAGATAAAGTCCATCGTTTAAAGCGTCATCGCCAACGCATTATGGAGGTCAAACCATTTGATTACGAGGGAGGCGTTGCTGCATGGGTCGCAGGGGCGGATGACAAAATCATGAAGGGTGAGTTCCATCTTCCCGTTGGACGTGAGGTTGAATTTGTGTTCCGCTCGCGGGACGTGATTCACAGCGCTTACATGCCACACTTCCGGGCTCAAATGAACACGGTGCCCGGTGTTCCTACTCGATTTAAGATGACTCCAACCATCACGACTGACAGCATGCGGATGGTTTTGGAAGATCCAGATTTCAATTACATCCTCCTATGCAATAAAGTATGCGGGGCAGCTCACTTCAACATGCAAATGAAAGTTATTGTGGAAAGTGAAGAGGAGTACAATGCTTGGCTTGAATCACAGGAGGAATTTCTGGCGGACAAAGAAGTGGCCACGGAAACCGATGCACGCGCACAGGCTGCTGGCGAGGGGAATAACGAATCTGCAACATTCTAATTATGGCAGGACAAGCACATCACGAAGAGAGTTTCGTTTCGAAGTACATCTTCACACACGATCACAAAATGATTTCCAAGCAGTTTTTGGTGACTGCTGTATTCATGGGAATTGTAGCTGTCATGCTGTCCATTTTTTTCCGTCTCCAATTGGGTTGGCCGGGTGAGAGCTTTGCCATTCTGGAAACGTTCTTGGGCAAGTGGGCGCCTGGTGGCGTTTTGGATAGAAATGCCTATTTGGCGCTTGTGACGATTCACGGCACCATCATGGTCTTTTTCGTGTTGACAGGGGGGTTATCTGGGACATTCTCTAACCTGCTAATTCCCTTGCAGATTGGCGCACGTGACATGGCATCTGGTTTCATGAACATGTTGAGCTATTGGTTCTTTGCTGTGTCCAGTGTAATCATGATTTTCTCGCTTTTCGTAGAAGGCGGAGCTGCTTCGGGTGGATGGACAGTATATCCGCCATTAAGTGCTCTACCGCAAGCGATGCCTGGTTCTGGCATGGGTATGACCTTGTGGCTCATCGCCATGATTTTGTTTGTCGTGAGCTCTTTGCTCGGCGGATTGAATTATGTAGTCACAGTCATCAATCTGCGCACCAAGGGGATGAGTATGACCCGCTTGCCACTCACAATTTGGGCATTTCTCATAACCGCAGTGCTTGGTGTTTTGTCCTTTCCAGTGTTGGTTTCCGCAGTGGTATTGCTTCTCATGGATCGCTCCATGGGAACGGCATTTTATCTGAGCGACATCTTTATTGGAGGAGAGGCGCTTGATGTAACAGGTGGCAGTCCAATTCTATATCAGCACCTCTTTTGGTTCTTGGGCCACCCAGAGGTTTACATCGTGTTGTTGCCAGCCCTTGGCATTAGCTCGGAGGTCATTGCCACCAATTCAAGGAAGCCCATTTTTGGTTACAAAGCCATGATTGGTTCAATCTTGGGCATTGGATTTTTGAGTTTCATCGTATGGGGTCACCACATGTTCGTAACAGGGATGAATCCATTCTTGGGCTCAGTTTTCGTTTTCACCACGCTTTTGATTGCCATCCCCTCTGCCGTGAAGGCATTCAATTACATCACCACGCTTTGGCAAGGCAATCTGCGATTCACACCTGCGATGCTTTTCAGCATTGGCTTGGTGAGCACGTTTGTGACTGGCGGATTGACGGGAATCATTCTTGCAGATTCAGCGCTTGATGTGAACGTGCACGATACGTATTTCGTGGTGGCGCATTTTCACATTGTGATGGGCATGAGTGCCATTTTTGGGATGCTTGCAGGGGTGTATCATTGGTATCCCAAAATGTTTGGACGCATGATGAATACCAAACTTGGATATGTCCATTTTTGGACCACCCTTGTAGCTGGTTATGGCGTATTCTTCCCCATGCACTTTGTGGGTCTGGCAGGTGCGCCCCGACGGTATTACGATTACAGCAACTTCGAGTATCTTGATTTTGTAATGGATCTTCAACCCATCATCTCCACGTTCGCAATCATTGGAGCGATTGGCCAATTGCCATTTTTGTGGAATTTCTTTTATAGCATCTTCAGAGGTCAATTGGCAGTTGAAAACCCTTGGAAGTCAAATACGTTGGAATGGACGACACCTGTTGAGCACGTACATGGCAACTGGCCAGGGGCGTTGCCAGAGGTTCATCGGTGGGCGTATGATTACAGCAATCCTGACTTCGAGGACGATTTTGTGCCTCAAACAGTGCCTGTGAAGGCGGGTGAATCTGCGCACTGAGACAGTCGCACCCTTTCCCGTGCGAGTCCTCGATGAAAAAGCCTCCGCTTGTTCGGGGGCTTTTTCATGCATGAAGGTGCTAACTTGGCTTCGAGATGCAACACGAGGACGATTTTGATGTGCGTGGTGAGGCTGAACAGGCCTCAGATGGAGATTTGGACAAGGTTCTTAGGCCTGCTCGGTTTGAGGACTTCACGGGTCAGCGCGCGTCCATGGACAACCTCAAAGTTTTTGTCACGGCCGCGAAGCAGCGAAAGGAGGCGCTTGACCATGTCCTGTTGCATGGTCCTCCGGGACTTGGAAAAACGACGTTGGCAAACATCGTAGCCAATGAGATGGGTGTTGCGATTCGCACCACCTCAGGGCCGGTATTGGATAAACCGGGTGACCTTGCTGGACTCTTGACGAGTATGGAGCCGAACGACGTGCTCTTCATTGATGAGATTCACCGTTTGTCCCCCGTTGTGGAGGAGTACCTCTACAGCGCGATGGAGGACTATCGGATTGATTTGGTCATTGACACGGGTCCCAACGCACGGACGGTCCAAATTGACCTTCATCCATTCACTTTGGTCGGGGCCACGACGCGATCGGGGTTGCTGACAGCTCCATTGAGGGCACGGTTTGGCATCAACCTTCGACTGCAGTATTACGATGCGAAGACTTTGACAGACATTGTCGAGAGGTCTGCCGGCATTTTGGACATTCAAATTGAAGGAGCCGCGAGTTATGAAATTGCTTCTCGAAGCCGAGGGACACCTCGCATAAGCAATGCGTTGTTGCGTCGCGTTCGTGACTTTGCTCAAGTAAAGGGTTCTGGTCAAATTGACCCTGAGGTGACCGCTTATGCATTGGATGCCCTTCAAGTGGACAAGAAGGGTCTCGACGAAATGGACAACCGCATTTTGTCGGCAATCATTGACAAGTTCAAAGGGGGGCCTGTGGGAGCGAGCACTTTGGCCACATCCATCGGTGAAAATGTGGGGACATTGGAAGAAGTTTACGAACCTTATTTGATTCAAGAGGGTTTGCTGGTAAGAACACCTCGCGGGCGACAAGCGACAAGTGCAGCCTACACACATTTGGGCAGAATGCCGTCGGCTGGCTCAGCAGATCTCTTTGACGCTTAACTCATGGCCAAGGCGAAGCAATTGGCTTCAGACCGGTCTGCTTGGATCAAGCGACGGGCGCAGGAACTCGGTTTTGTGTCCGTGGGTATTTCTGTGGCTCGTCAGTTGACCGAGGAGGCCCCTCGTCTCGAGGCGTGGTTAAAACAAGATATGCATGGAGAGATGGCATACATGGAGGGTCATTTTGACAAGCGACTCGATCCTCGAAAGCTCTTGCCAGGAACGAAATCAGTTGTGAGCTTGTTGTTCAATTATCACAACCCGATTGGTCAATCTGACACTGAAGCACCTAGGCTTTCTCAATACGCTTATGGTGAGGATTACCACTTCGTCCTGAAGTGGAAATTGAAGGAATTGCTCAAATGGATGCGGGCCGAGTGGGGCGACATTGGAGGACGTGTGTACGTCGATTCTGCGCCCATTCTTGAACGCGCGTGGGCTCGGCAATCAGGCTTAGGTTGGATTGGAAAGAACAGTTTGTTGATCAGCAAGAAAAAGGGCAGTTACTTCTTTCTGGCGGAGATGCTTTTGGATGTTGACTTGGAGCCTGACGCACCAGTCACAGACCACTGCGGAACGTGTACCCGTTGCATCGATGCGTGTCCAACGGACGCCATCATCAAGCCTAATGTGGTGGATGGCAGCAAGTGCATCAGTTATTTCACAATTGAATTGCGAGGCGCCATTCCAGAGCCAGTGAAGGGCCATATGGAAAATTGGATGTTTGGCTGTGACATCTGTCAAGAGGTCTGCCCTTGGAACAGGCACGCCACTCCTACCGCCGAACCGCGATTTTCTCCACATCCCCGCTTGATGGACATGACCAATTCAGACTGGGAGGATTTGACGGAAGACATATTTAGAGATGTTTTCAAAGACAGTCCGGTAAAACGAACGGGGCTTCTTGGTCTCAAAAGAAACATCAGAGCATTGCGTCAGGAATCAGAATGACAGTCGTTACGCCCTGATGTTTTGAGCCGCCGCAAATGCAGTGAGAATAAGGTGACCGTATCGATTTGAATATGTCGCCATCGCCCAATTTTTCAAATTGAGCGCGTCATCGTAGGAAAGCCAAGAGAAAGACTTGGTCAATTCTCGGGCAAACAAGCGTCGGTCGAAACTCACCCGACACAATACAGTTTTACAAAATTCAAGCATGGTTGTATCGACTACGAGAACCTCAAGATGCATTGAGAAAAACAAGGATTGTCACAACGAAAGACAACAAACCAAAAAAGATGACTCTTGCGTTGACGTATTTTTGTGAGGCATGAGCAAGCTTCACAATAGAAAGAATCGTCGCGTGCTGTTGGAGCGCATGAAAGCGGATACTCAGCAAAGGGTGACACTCAGCTTTTATCGGTATGTGCATTTGAGTGACCCAGCTCGCATCCGAGGGGAGTTGTACGAGGCTTGGTCTGCGATGGAGGTGCTCGGTCGAACCTATGTTGCCAAGGAGGGCATCAATGCGCAGATTTCGTTGCCTAACGAACGATTTGCAGAATTTAAAAAGCACATCGATGACTTGGGTTGGTTGCCTAATCTGAGGCTGAATGTGGCAGTTGAGCAGGGCAAAAGTTTTTTTAAACTCATCGTTCGTGTTCGGGCCAAAATTGTGGCGGATGGACTCGAGGACGACACTTTTGATGTGACCAACTGCGGCACGCATCTGAAAGCTTCAGAGTTTAATGAATTGACGGATAAAGAGGATACTGTACTCATTGACATGCGCAATGCCTACGAGAGCGAGGTTGGACATTTTGAGGGGGCGATATGTCCAGACGTCAACACCTTTCGAGAAGAGATTGACTTCGTTGAGGACATGTTGCAAGGGCAGAAGAGCAGGAACATCGTCATGTATTGTACAGGGGGAATTCGATGTGAAAAGGCGAGTGCTTACCTCAAGCACAAGGGGTTTCGTCATGTTCATCAGCTGGAAGGAGGCATCATTGAGTATACCCGTCAGGCCAAGGCCAAAGGCCTACGTAACAAATTCATTGGCAAAAATTTTGTGTTTGATGAGCGCATGGCGGAGCGAATTTCAGACGATGTTATCGCACATTGCCACACTTGTGGAACGCCCTGCGACACTCATATGAATTGTGCCAACCCCACTTGCAACATCCTCATGATTCAATGCGAATCGTGCAAGGATAAGTTGGAGAGCACATGCGGTGAATCGTGCCGAGATTTTGTCATGTTGCCTGAAAAAGAACAGCGCAAACTTCGAAAGGGGACTCGAGCCAGGGGTGGATTTATGACCAGCGGCAAGGGGTCGCCAACAAAGAAGCGGGCTAAGCCAAAAAGTCGTTCGTGACTTGATAAAATTCTTCAGGTGCTTCAGCATGCAACCAGTGGCCAGCACCTTCGATGGTATGGTGGTCCATGTGCAGGAAATGCTCCCCAAGCAGGTCCAGGTCGTCATCGTTGACGTAGTTGCTCTCGCTTCCTCGAATGAATAGCGTGGGGAGGGTGTTGACGCCGAGTTCGATATGAATGACCATACTCCTCATGGTTCGTCGCAGGACGGGCACATTGAAGCGCCAGGCGAAGCCGCCTTCTTTCTTCCTGTAAAGGCCTTTCATCAAAAAAGGTACGAGCACGGGATCTCGATTCAATGCCTTTGAAATTTGGGCTTGAATGGCTTCCCTTGATGAGGCAGATGCTGGGGTTGTTGCCAGTAGCGCGTCAAATATGGGGTCATGGTTTGGCGTGTATTCCCGGGCAGCAATGTCAGCGACAATGAGTTTTTCGAATCGTTCAGGATGCAATTGTGACAAAAAAAGGACCGTTTTGCCACCCATGCTGTGGCCCAAAAGAGATCCTTTGCCTATGCCCCTATCGTCCATAAAGTCGATGACATCGCCTGCCATGGACTCATATGTATGGGTAGAAGCATGAGGGGATCGTCCGTGGTTTCGGGCATCAAGCATCCACACGTGGTGAGATTTGGCGTAGCGTTTGCCCAACGTTTGCCAATTGTCAGAACTACCTAACAATCCATGCAGGATAATGAGGTGAGATGCTCCTCCCCCTCGGATACAAGGAATGTGTCTTGCGTTCGGAACCATTAAGGGACGTGAAGGCACGCACGATACTGTGCAACTGCGTTGGATAGGCCGAGGTAAAGGGCATCGGAAATTAAGGCATGTCCTATACTCACCTCGTCGAGGTGGGGGACTTTTGCACAGAAATCACGCAAATTCGAAAGGTTGAGGTCGTGCCCTGCATTGACGCCCAAACCTGCTTCCACGGCCCACTTGGCAGCTTGCGTGTAAGGCTGGGCAGCGTCACTGCCGATACGCGCATGCTGAACGGCAAACGATTCTGTGTAGAGTTCGATGCGGTTTGCTCCTGCCATGGCTGCAGCCTCAATTTGAGCTTGGTTCGTTTCGATGAACAACGATGTGCGGATGCCACATTCATGGAACCTGGAAAGCACGTCACGCAGCATGCTGCTGTGATCTGTTACTGTCCAGCCGGCGTTGCTGGTCAAAACGTCGGGGGGATCTGGAACCAAGGTGACCTGTTCCGGACGCACCTCGCAGACAAGGTCGATGAATTCCTTGTTTGGATACCCCTCTATGTTGAATTCTGTGTTTACAACAGACCGCAAGCCGCGCACATCGGCATAGGTAATGTGACGAGCATCGGGACGCGGATGAACAGTGATTCCGTCAGCCCCAAATGCTTGAATGCGCTTGGCCGCCTCAATAACATTGGGTTCATTGCCTCCACGGGCGTTTCGAAGTGTGGCAATCTTGTTTACGTTGACGCTGAGCCTTGTCATACCTACCTTTGACTTAATAGAGCGAAATTACACCATGCGCGCCCAGAGAATGCTGTCCTTAGACCTTCCGGTCCTCGCCTTGACCGACAAGGTCGCGCGCGCCCTGAATGTAATGGATGAGTTAAAACTCATGCACCTTCCAGTGGTTGAAGAGGACGTGTACAAAGGAACAGTGTCGGAAGGTGTACTGCTCGAACTTGACGATTCAGCAATCATTGCCGAGGCACCAATGACTCAGGATGCCATTTCACATGATTTGCATTTGTACGATGTGGTCGCTCGTATGGGTTGGTCAGATGTCGATGTGCTTCCCGTTGTTCACGAAGGTTTGTATCGCGGAGCGGTCAATCGTTCGGCAGTGTTGCAATTTCTTGCCAAACGAGCGGGCTGGGGAGTTCCCGGAAGCACAATCGTTCTGGAGGTGTTGCCAAAGGATTTAAGTCCTGCAGAACTCTTTCGCATTGTTGAAGCCGATGGATCCCAAATCACGAGTTTCAACGTCGCCCCTGCGGAAGACAGCGAATTTTTGGAAGTGACCTTCAAAGTCAGCACAGAAGAAATCGAGTCGCTGATGGTCACTTTGCGCCGCCACGAGTATCAGGTACAAAGTTTTTACAACGCGCCTGAACTCGAGGATGAGATGCGCGCGCGATTTGATGCATTCATGCGATACCTCGAACCTTAATCTAAAGCTCATGCGCATTGCCCTTTTCGGAAAAGCGGTGTCGCCTGAAGACGCAGAGGCTCTGCGCTCGGCGTTGGATCGTGTTTTGGCACTCGATGCAGAGGCCTGGATTTCCCAAGCCTACATGGCCGAGTTGAGCGATCACATGAATCTTCCCGAGGGCTTGATTCCTTATGAAGGTGATGTGCCTGACGGTGTGGATGTACTGCTTGCTTTTGGTGGGGATGGAACAGTTCTCGAAGCCGCTACGCTTGTGCAGCGGGGTGCCATACCCATCCTTGGTGTCAATACGGGGCGATTGGGATTCTTAAGCAATGTGAGTATGGATGCCTTTGATTTGGCTATGGATGCCTTTGTTGCTGGTAAAACTTGGGAGGAAAGAAGGGATTTGTTGCGTGTTGAGGTCGAGGGACAACATCTCGGGGAATTTCCATATGCCTTGAATGAGGTTGTGATTCACAAGCGCGATACGGCAAGCATGGTCGTTGTGGACGTTCATCGAGACGACAAATTTGTCAACACATATTGGGCGGATGGACTTTTGGTCAGCACCCCGACGGGTTCAACAGCCTATTCATTGAGTGCTGGAGGCCCCATTGTGTATCCGGGATCCAATGTTGTGGTCGTCACTCCGGTTGCGCCTCACAATCTCAATGACCGCCCTCTGGTGATTCCACTTGAAGGAGAAATCACATTGGTGGCTGGAGGCAGAGACGCCCAGTTTTTGTTGAGCATGGACAGTCGTTCTTACCCACTTGAGCCTGGTCAGGAAGTGCGCATAAGGCCCGCGGGATTCAGCATCACGCTAATCAATTTGGAGCACCAAGACTTTTTTTCCACGGTTCGCCAAAAAATGCATTGGGGACTTGACCCACGAGAACGCTGAAGCCAGGGCAATCCCGCGTAATTTTGCGCGTTGAACATCACAATGACAATTTTTCCTCGCCCTTTCTTGATGTCACTGGCTTCGATTGCGTTGTGCTTTTTCGGAGTCACAAATGAATGTCAGGGACAACGAAACCGTCGCGGTGCAAGCAAGGAACTGGGAATTCAACTTGGAACAGCTTGGTACGTCGGAGATTTAAATCCGGGGAACATGTTGCGTTCGATGAGTCACCTGACCCGAGGAGGTTTTTATCGCCACAACATCAATACGAGGTGGTCTGTCCGAGGCCAATTTCTCCAAGGCCGAATCGAAGCCTGGGATGACGACCAGTCCAATGGATGGCAGCAAAACCGGAATCTGCACTTTAGAAATCAAATCAACGAGTATTCCCTCACGACGGAGCTGAATTTTCGCGATCATGCTGTGGGTAACCCAAAACGCAATTTGGTGCCCTTTTTGTATGCAGGGGTGGCGATTTATACCCACGATCCTGAGGGTCAGGATATCTATGGAAATTGGCAGCCGCTGCAACCCATGGGTACAGAGGGCCAGGGTTGGTTTGAGGATGTGTCAAACTACCTCAACTGGGGAGTAGCCGTGCCTTACGGTTTGGGATGGAAGGGGAATTTGGGTTCGGGGATGTCCATCCAATTCGAATGGGGAGCGAGAAAAACATGGACCGACTACCTCGATGATGCAAGCACAGTGTACATGAACCCCTCTTTGTTGCGTGAGGCGCGAGGCCAAACAGCGGTCCAATTTGCAGACCGTAGCCTCGATGACTTGTCGTCCAGTCAAGGACCCGAAAGTTTCCAGCGAGGGGACCCGGGTCGCAACGATCGATACGGTTACTTTTTGTTCTCTTTGGGTTTTCGCGTGAGCAAAAAAGCCACAACTTGCTGGGAACAATGATTTCACCCAATACTCATTCTTCCGATGCTCAAAATCGAGCATTGCGCGCTGCGGGAATTGATCCACATCGAGTCCCTGAACACGTCGCTGTCATCATGGATGGCAACGGTCGTTGGGCCAAGCGTCGGGGAGAGGAACGTGTTTTTGGGCATGCCCACGGCGTGGAATCTGTTCGTGCCACAGTTGAGGCTGCCCTTGAAAGCGGAGTACGTTATTTGACTCTTTACGCATTCAGCACAGAGAACTGGAATCGTCCGAAAGAAGAAGTGGACGCCTTGATGGACTTGCTTGTCAAGACACTGGTGCAAGAGGCCATGGAATTGGGAAGCAAAGGCGTTCGATTGCGTGCGATTGGAGATGTGACAAGTTTGCCTTCTGCATGTCAAGCGGAGCTGGAGAGAATGAAAGACGGTCCTGAGGGTGACGTTCGTTTGGATTTGATCCTCGCGTTGAGTTACAGTGCAAAGTGGGAAATGGTTGAAGCCATTCGGGCCATGATGGGAGAGGGGCTGAAACCGGAAGATGTGCTTCCATCGACCATTGACAAATACCTTCAGACGGCGGATTTGCCCGATCCGGAGCTCATGATTCGCACATCGGGGGAACACCGCATCAGCAACTTCATGTTGTGGCAATTGGCTTACGCAGAGCTCCATTTCACATCGGTCCTTTGGCCGGATTTTAGAAAGGAACAGTTTTTCGATGCCATCAGAGATTTTCAACATCGAGAGCGCCGATTTGGTGCTCTTCCCAATGTAAAGTCAAGCTGATGAGAGCATGGATTTGGAGGGCAGCGCTGGCCTGCATGGTGACATCAGGTGCCCAGAACATGTGGGCTCAAATTGAAAATGACAATCTGATAGATTTGTCTTTGTCATCGACCTACAAAATCGCTGGGTTGACCGTTCTAGGGGCCGAACATACTGATGTTCAGGCCATCAAGTTGTTCAGTTCACTGCAGGTTGGACAGGAAATTACAATTCCTGGTGACGACATCAAGCGCGCCATCACAGGACTTTGGGCACAGGATTTGTTTGCTGACATCCAAATCGAGGTCGCGGAGGTACGAGGCAGAGATGCATACTTGGTCATTCGCGTAAAAGAGCTGCCTAGACTTACCCGGTATACGATTTCAGGTGTCAGTCGATCCGAGCAAGAGACGATTAAGGGTAAAATTGAGCTGTTGACGGGGCGCATTTTGGATGACAACGTCAAGGCGGTGGCCACGAAGCGCATCCGGGATCACTACATGGAAAAAGGCTTTCTTGACGTGGACATCGCCATGGAACAACAATCGGATACGTTGTTCGCCAACGGGACCAAGTTGCGGATACGCATCGAGAAAGGGAGTAAGGTCAAAATTGACCGCATCGCCTTCCACGGGGTTGAAGCCATGGATGAGACAGCATTGGCCCGAAAGATGAAAGACACCAAAGAGCGCAGATGGTGGCGGTTTTACAAGGCGTCGAAATACCTCGAGAGCACGTTTCAGTCTGACCTCGACAACGTACTCCATGAATATCACGCTGCAGGATATCGAAATGCGCGCGTATTGAAAGACAGCTTGAGCCGAAATTCTGATGGCGAGGTGGTCTTGGACGTCTGGGTCGAGGAGGGGAGTCCATTTTTCTTTGGAGACATTACGTTCACGGGGAACACGAAGTACAGAACCACTCAGCTCGACAGTTTGCTTGACATCCAGCGTGGGGAGGTATTCAGCATGGAGCGTTTAGAAACCAGGGTATTCATGGATCCAAAAGGACTTGATCTGAGCTCTTTGTATCAAGACGATGGATATTTGACATTTCAAGCACGGCCGATTGAAAAAAGGGTTTATGGCGACACCATCGACATTGAAGTTCGGATGATGGAAGGCCAGCAATTCCGAATCGGACGGGTGAAGATTCAGGGAAACAGCAAAACCAACGATCACGTCGTATACAGAGAAATCAGAACACGACCTGGAGATTTGTTCAGCAGAACTGACATCATTCGAACCCAACGAGAACTTTCTCAGCTCGGCTATTTCAACCCAGAGGCATTTGGTGTCAATCCCATTCAACATCCCGAGGATGGCACCGTGGACATTGAGTACACCGTGGAGGAAAAGCCCTCCGATCAGATTGAGCTCAGCGGTGGATGGGGAGGTGGGCGCGTCGTCGGTACCCTTGGCATCAGCTTCACCAATTTTGCGGCTTCAAAAATGTTCAAAAAGGGCACGTGGCGTCCCATTCCTACTGGCGACGGACAACGGTTGTCGCTGCGAGCTCAATCCAATGGATTGTTTTTCCAGAGCTACAACTTCAGTTTCACCGAGCCATGGTTGGGAGGGTCAAAGCCGAATTCATTGAGCTTCAGCGTATGGAGGTCCATTCAAAGCAATGGCCAGCCTCGGTTGATTGATGGTGAGGTGAATGAGGCGAGAACATCTCTTCAGATTACAGGCGTACAATTGGGGCTAGGCCAACGTTGGAAAAAACCTGACGACTGGTTCGTGTTCCAGGCTTCGCTGTCATACCAACATTTCAATCTGGACGACTTTGGGTCGTTCTTCAGTTTTTCGAAAGGTCGCTCAAACAACCTTGCCTTGACAGGCGTGGTGGGAAGGAATTCCGTAAGTGACCCCATCTTCCCTGTGTGGGGATCGAATGTAGAAGTCAGCGTGAAGGCCACCCCTCCGTACAGTGTCTTCCGTCCTGAGGGCTTTTATACCGGGGAGGACGGCGCACCCGTAGACGATCAAACCCGATTTAGATGGGTGGAATATCACAAGTGGAAAGTCAAAGCAGAGTGGTACACGCCTTTGACACAGGGTGGAGGAGAAAACCCCAAAAGTCTCGTTCTACGCACTGCTGCTGGAGTTGGAATGATTGGC
>DCBH01000004.1 GCA_002313415.1 Flavobacteriales bacterium UBA1112 | reverse complement strand
AATGGAAAGCACTACACCACTCAGGAATACGATGAAAATGAAGGCTCATGCATCATTAAATGGTCCTACAAGACTGGACAAATCGTGGATACCCTACTCACCTCAAATGAAGCTTTTGGCGATCCACGCGAGACATTTCAGGGCTATGAATTTGGCAGCGACGAGCGATTTGTGTTGCTGACCACTGCAAGTGAAGGCTTATACCGCCACTCATTTTACGCCAACTTTTATGTGTATGACTTCGAGGCTAGAGACGATGCGCGTCCCATAACAGATTTCAAACTCGGCAAACAGCGGTTGGCTCAACTATCCCCTGCTGGTGACAGAGTGGCGTATGTGCGGGACAACAACATTTTCATTTCTGATTTTGCGACGGGCGAAGAAATCCAAGTGACCCAGGATGGAATCATGAACGAGCTCATCAACGGAGCTACAGATTGGGTTTACGAAGAGGAATTTGGTGACGATCAGGGGTTGTTTTGGAATGGCGACGGCACGCGCTTGGCTTACCTCAAATTTGACGAAAGTGAAGTGCGAGAATTCAGCATGCCTGTCTACGGCGGCCTCTACCCTGATCCATACATCTTCAAATACCCTAAAGCAGGCGAGGAAAACAGCAAAGTGACGGTGCACATTTATACGCTAGCTGACAATCAAAGTCGTGCAGTTGCCGTTCCCAAAACTGCCCATTACATCCCCCGTATCAAATGGACAAACGATCCCTCGACGCTTTGCATTTTCACCATGAATCGGCATCAAAATGACCTGCGATTGCTTCTCACAGATGGGGAATTCCCCAACAATCGATTGGGCACCAAAGAAGTGTTCAAAGAAACGTGCAATACCTACATCGACATCAATGACAATCTGACGTTTCTCGCAGACGGCATGTCATTTGTCATGACCTCCGAGCGCGATGAGTTTAATCACATCTACAAATTTGACTTCCAAGGGAACGCGACGCAACTCACACAAGGCCCGTGGGACGTGGTTGACGTAATTGGTTTTGATGCCAAGCGAAAGCGGGTTTATTTCACTTCCTCCAAAGAGGGTGCCACTCAAAAACACACGAGCTATGTTGACATGCGCGGACGTGTAACCACGTTAGACAACACAGCTGGAACTCACAGCGACGACTTCTCAAAAAGCTTCGACTACAGCATTCACGAACACAGTACAGCCAACACCCCGCCGATTTTTACACTTCGCGACCGCAATGGTGCAGTCATCCGAGAGCTCAAAGACAACGCTCGACTCAGACAAACCATGGATGATTACGAGGCTGTAAGCAAAGAGTTTTTTACGTTCACAAATGAAGCTGGCGTCGATTTGAACTGTTGGAAAATGCTCCCCCAAGATTTCGATGGTACGAAGAAATATCCCGTCTATGTCGCCATTTATGGAGGTCCAGGCGCCAATACCGTGAACGACAGCTGGGGCGGCACGACATTTTTATGGCACCAATACCTCGCTCAAGAGGGATACATTGTGGTCTCTTGTGATCCGCGTGGTACGCAATTTCGGGGGAGAAAATTTGAACACAGCACCTACCAAGAACTCGGAAAACTGGAGACAGAGGACTTCATCGATTTCGCCAAGTACCTCGGGACTTGGGACTATGTGGACGCGAACCGCATAGGTATCCAAGGTTGGAGCTACGGCGGATTTATGACCTTGCTCTGCCTGACAAAAGGCGCCGACGTATTCAACGCTGGAATCAGTGTGGCTCCCGTCACCAATTGGCGTTATTACGACACCATCTACACGGAGCGCTTCATGAGGACCCCTCAAGAGAACGAAAGTGGTTACGACGACAACAGCCCTGTGAATCATGCCGAGAAACTTGAAGGTGCACTTCTCCTCGTCCATGGCTCAGGAGACGACAACGTCCATTACCAGAATTCCATGGAAATGATCAATGCGCTTGTCTCAGCGAACAAGGACTTTGACTTTTTTGTCTACCCCGATCGCAACCACGGCATCTACGGCGGCAACACACGGCTGCATCTCTTTAACATGATGATGGACTTTGTCAAAGAGAATTTTTGACTCGCCTTACACCTGAAAAAATCAAAACCTCAAAATACCTGATCTCATGGCCCAACTGAAACTCGCCGCAGGGCATCCTCAAGGCTTGATGACCCTTTTCTTCTCGGAGATGTGGGAACGTTTTTGCTATTACGGCATGCGTGTTCTCTTGACTTTATTCCTTGTGAAATCTCTTCTTAAGGGTGATTCTGATGCAGCACTCATCTACGGTGCTTACACGGCGTTGATCTACGCCGCACCAGTGCTCGGTGGTCGCATGGCCGACCAATACCTTGGCTATCGTTACGCCATTCTCCTCGGTGCCATCTTCATGGCGATCGGTGAGTTCCTCATGGTGGGAGGTGCCGTTGGAGGTCCCGACGCCATCGCCCAAAGCGAGATGCTGATGCTCTTTGGCATGGGTGCACTCATCATTGGCAACGGCTTCTTCAAGGCCAACATCTCAACCATCGTTGGAAAGCTTTACGAAGACAACGACCCTCGTCGCGACTCAGGCTTTACCATCTTCTACATCGGCATCAACATCGGTGCACTTCTTGCAACCACCGTTGTTGCTTTTGTCGGTGAAACTTACGGCTTTGAATATGGATTTGGTCTGGCCGGAATAGGCATGTTGGCAGGCCTCTTCATCTTTTGGAGCGGACGTGAGAATTACGCTGCGGCGGAAGGTTTGGAAATCACCGAAGAAGGCCAAAAGCAAGCAGGTCCTCTCAAAATTTATCAGTGGATTTCTTTGGGGTCGCTTGCCCTTATTCCCGCGTGCTACTTTCTCATCAGTCAAAATGATTGGATGACTTACCTCCTCACAGGCCTGTTTGTCGTGGTGGCGGCATCTCTCATACGTGCGGGAGTCAAAGAAGGTCCCATGTGGCGAGATCGCATGGTGGCCTTGGTCATTTTCATGGTCATCAACATTGTATTTTGGGCGTGTTTCGAGCAGGCAGGAACTTCTCTGACCCTCTTTGCAGACCGCAATGTGAGCCGTGACATTTTCGGCTGGACGATGCCAGCTTCGATGACTCAATTCTTCAATCCGGCCTTCATCATCATCTTCGGTTCCATCTTCTCTGTCATGTGGGTGAAACTGGATCAAATTGGGAAAAATCCCAGCATTCCGATGAAATTTGCCCTTGGTATTTTACAACTCGGGGCAGGCTTCCTCGTCACATTGTTGGGAATGCAGTTTGCGAGTGAAGAGGCGATGGTGCCCTTGTTGACGCTCGTTGTTCTGTACCTCTTGCATACCACTGGCGAGCTCTTCCTCTCACCCATCGGTTTGTCCATGGTGACCAAACTTTCTCCCAAAAGCATGGCAGGCACTGCCATGGGAGGCTGGTTCTTGAGCTTTGCCATCGCCAATTACGCAGGTGGGCTGATCGCCTCATTGACAGGTGGGCACGGTGATTCCGGAGAAGAATTGACAGCGGCTGCAGGGCTCTTGAAATACACGGATGTCTTTGCGACCATCGGGTGGACTTGCGTCGGCATCGCTGTATTGATCGCCGCACTGAATAAGCCATTGAACAAGTTGATGCACGGCGTGAAGTGAGTGCCGCTTCACGCAAGATTTTGAAAAGGCGTCCTCGGGCGCCTTTTTTGTTCCGATATTGCACACATGCGGACATCTTTTTTGACTTTGGTATTGAGTGTGCTGAGCGGACTCGCGTTTGGCCAAGCAGCAAGCATCAACTGGATGTCTTTTGAGGAGGCTCTGGTTGCACAGCAGGAATCACCGCGTAAAATCATGATGGATGTGTATACCCAATGGTGCGGTCCCTGCAAAATGATGATGGCAAATACCTTCACCAATGCGAACGTCATTGAATACATCAATGCGAATTATTACGCAGTGAAGTTCGATGCGGAGTCTCCTGATCCTGTGACCTTTCAAGGCAAGGAATTCACCAACCCTGACTATGACCCAAATCGTCGTGGCCGCAATGGCGTTCATCAATTGTCTCGTGCAATGAAGGTCAGTGCTTACCCCACCATTGTCTATCTCAATGAGAAGGCCAGCATCATCGCTCCCATCAGCGGTTACAAACAACCCTCTCAAATGGAGCTGTACCTGAAGTTTTTCAATGAGGTTTACACAGATGAGGTGGATCAAGCTCAATGGGAGAATTATCGAGACAACTTTGTCTACACCTGGCGATAGGCGTTTGGCTGCTGAATTACAGGGGTAAGACCATCGCTTGACGGCGGCACTTCCCCTATCTTTGCTACCCCTGAAAACGGTCGTCTTTCTTTGCATTGGACTTCTGAAAACAGGATTGAATACACCTAAACTGCTCAACAATCGCGTCACACCATGAGTGATACCGCCCGCCTCATCCTGGAAGGCCAGGAATACGAATTCCCCGTTTTGACAGGTGCCGAAGACGAAAAAGCCATCGACATCTCGAGACTCCGTGGCACCACCGGATACATCACCATGGATCCAGGATTCAAGAATACGGGGTCTACTCAGAGTGGCATCACTTACCTCGACGGCGAAAACGGCATTTTGAGATACCGTGGTTACTCCATTGAAGACCTGGCGGACAAGGCCTCATTCATGGAAGTAGCCTACCTCCTCATCTATGGAGACCTGCCCAACACGAAGGAACTGGCTTACTTCAACAACAGCATTACGCATCACACCCTGGTGCATGAAAACATGAAACGCTTTTTTGATGCGTTTCCTCTCGGCGCTCACCCTATGGGTATGCTCAGTTCTATGGTGGCCTCCCTTTCGACATTTTATCCAGAGTCTCAAAATCCGAACAGGGACATCACAAGCATTGATTTGACCATCCACCGTCTGATTGCCAAGATTCCAACCTTGGCGGCTCAGGCGTACAAACACAATGTGGGCCTTCCAACCATGTATCCCAAGAACAACTTGAGCTACGTCGGAAACTTCATGCACATGCTGTGGGGGGTTCCTGCAGAGGAATACGAGGTCGACCCCATCATAGAATCTGCCCTGAATAAGCTCTTCATCCTACACGCCGACCACGAGCAAAACTGCTCTACTTCTACTGTACGTGTGGTAGGCTCCTCGCAGGCCAACCTATACAGCAGCGTATCTGCAGGTGTTTCAGCGCTTTGGGGGCCACTACACGGCGGAGCGAACCAAGCAGTCATTGAAATGCTCGAAGCCATCCGGTCGGAAGGCAGTCCGCTACAGTCGTGGATTGATCGTGCCAAGGACAAAACAGACAGCTTCCGTCTGATGGGGTTTGGGCACCGAGTCTACAAGAATTTTGACCCACGCGCACGAATCATCAAGACAGCTGCAGACGAAGTGTTGGGTCAACTCGGCATTGAAGACCCAGTGTTGGCCATTGCGAAGGAATTGGAGGAGGTGGCACTCAACGACGAATACTTTATTCAGCGCGGCCTTTACCCCAATGTAGATTTCTACAGCGGCATCATTTACCGCGCACTTGGCATTCCAACGAACATGTTCACGGTGATGTTTGCCCTCGGTCGCCTTCCCGGATGGATTGGCCAATGGAAGGAAATGACGGAAAACAGTGAGCCCATCGGTCGTCCTCGACAGGTGTACACGGGATCCACTCACCGCGGATTTGTCGATCTGAGCAATCGCAAATAAGTCATGGAGCCCTTTGTTCAAACAGAGGTCGACGATCGGGGAATAGGTATCATTACATTTTACCATCCTGCTTCCAACAGCCTGCCTGGCAACATTCTCCGCCAGCTGACAGATCAAATCCACGATGCTGGCAGCAATTCAAAGATTCGAGTCATTGTACTGAAATCTGGCGGAGACAGGGCATTCTGTGCCGGAGCCAGCTTTGATGAACTCATGGCCGTTTCGAATGAACAGGAAGGGTTAAGCTTTTTCAGTGGTTTTGCCCTGGTCATCAATGCCATTCGAACTTGTCCGAAGCTTGTCATTGGTCGCGTACAAGGAAAAACCGTTGGAGGAGGTGTGGGCTTAGCAGCCGCAGTGGACCATTGCTTGGCCACCAAATTCGCAGCAGTAAAACTGTCCGAATTGGCCGTAGGCATCGGACCCTTTGTGGTGGGTCCTGCTGTGGAAAGAAAATTAGGCGTTTCTGGGATGGCTGCGCTCGCGGTGGATGCGCGTTCGTTTAAGTCTGCAGAGTGGGCCGCGAACCGAGGGTTGTACGCCGAAGTTTTTCCCACGGTGGAAGAATTGGACCAGGCTGTGGATAGACTGGCAAGCGAGCTGGCCTCGAGTAACCCCGATGCTATGGCTCACTTGAAGCGCACCTTGTGGGAAGGCACCGAACATTGGGATGCATTGCTCAATGAGCGTGCCGCGATCTCTGGGAGGCTCGTTTTGAGTGAATTCACGCGAAACGCGATTGCTTCATTCAAGGCTT
Organism: Flavobacteriales bacterium UBA1112; assembly: GCA_002313415.1. Classification (GTDB taxonomy): domain Bacteria; phylum Bacteroidota; class Bacteroidia; order Flavobacteriales_D; family Sanyastnellaceae; genus UBA11663. The sequence goes on along the minus strand of DCBH01000004.1, from coordinate 3,734 downwards.
CGAAATCGACATAACGCTCTTTCTTGTTTGGCAAAAAAAGCCCCAACTGAGAAGTTGGGGCTTCAATGAGTTGCATTCGAGAACAGAACGCCTGATTGAATCAGTGTTGAACCACAATCGGGGCATGTCCCACACCTTCTGATGTGGCCACTTGAATGTGATAAGTTCCTGCCGACCAATTTGAGACGTCGACGGTAAATCGACCTACCCATCTCTCGGCTGTTCTAGACCACATCATTCGACCAGAGGCGTCAAAAATGGACATGACCGCATCCGTGATCATTTCATTCATATCGAGCTGAACCAAATCTTTCGCAGGGTTTGGATACACCGTGAATGGTATGCCCTCCATCTGTAAAATGCTGTAGACATCGTCAACCTCATAAGGTCCTCCCAAAATCTCACATCCATTGTCGTCCGTGACCAAAACGGAGTAAGATTCTGGCGCTTCTAATTCGAACACGTCTTCTTCATTGGACAAGAAAGTAGCTCCAGAGGTCCATTCAAATGCATATGGCTCCGTACCTCCAGAAACAGTCAGGTCAATGGCTCCAGTTCCCTGCGCCGTCGCATCAGTGACAACCACACTCAGCGACAATTGCAGCGGTTCATTCACCGTCACCTCCAAGGTCCCAGTGCATCCCATGCCATCAGAAACGACGAGCACATATTCGCCGGCAGGCAAGTTTTCGAATAGTCCATTGTCGTTGATGGCCACTTCTGGACCATCCAGTACGTATTCGTATGGATCCAACCCATTCGTAGCAGCAGCATTGATTTGGCCATTGCTGTCCCCAAAACACAATACATCAGTCACCTCAGACATCACATCGAGGATCAAACCCTCCTCCATCGAAAAATTAATCAAGGCAGAACAACTTGACCCTTGCAACACCTGAACCGTGTAGGTCCCAGCTGACAATCCAGCGAATGTCGTGGAGTCCTGCAGGATGTCATTGAGGTAAACCTCAATGCTGTCCGGAGAAGTGACACCAGTCAGAATCAATTCAGCAATGCCGTTGTCGTCTCCAGCGCAAGTAATTGTTTGCACAGTTTCAATCGCAAGTTCAAGATCGCAGTACTGGCACGAACCGTCTTCTTCAGTGGCCAAATCATTGTAGTTGGAAGCGTCTGCATCTGTGCAACCCAGTACTTCGATTTCGTCACACACCCCATCGCCATCCTCATCACTCAAGCAATTTCCGTCACAATCCAAATAATCTTGTTCAGGAAAAATGCAAGAACCATCGTCATCTGTGGCTTGATCGTCAAAGTTGCAGGCAAGCACATCTGTACAACCATTCACGACACATTCCAACCCAATTTCAAAATCACCAGCATCGTCCAAGACTCCCATCGCCAAGACAAAGTACTCTTGTCCCGCTGTCGTATTCATGACGACAGTACTGGCTACAAAAGTCACTGGACAGAGGTCATCGTAATTGGGCTCGCTTTGATCGTCGTTGCCTGCTATGCAACTTAAATCGCTGCAATCGCCCTCATAGACGCTGATGTAAGTGTCTATGGTGGTCCCTGGATAACAAGTCGAAACCGTAACTGAATTTCCCGTACCCACGAACGAGAACCACAAACCTGCAGTTGGGCTGATGGCCGCATCGGCGGCGCATCCCTCGATGTCATCCACAGTGGCACATTCTTCATTGTTGACGACCAGGGATTGACCACAGGTCAAAGTCAATGCACCTCCGCAGACATCATTTGGCTGCTCTGCTTCTCCACAACTTCCGTCATCCTCTGTGGCCTCAGGGTTGAAGTTGCAGAATTCCTCGTCTGTGCAACCGAAAACTTCCAACTCATCACACGTGCCATCTCCATCTGTATCCAAAAGGCAATTCCCCTCGCAGTCATAAAATTCCTCCGCGTAATAGCAGTTGCCCGCGTCATCTGTATATATCGGGTCGTAATTGCATGCTTCAGGATCTGTGCACCCCGGAAATTCCACGCAGTCGCATACCCCATCGCCATCTGTATCCGAGAGACAATTGCCATCGCAATCGAAGCAACCAAACTCTGGATACGTGCATGAACCGTCGTCCACAGTAGCATCCTCATCGTAGTTGCAAGCCAAATCATCCGTGCAACCTAAGCACGACTCGTATTCACAACTCCCGTCATCATTGTTGGCACTGTCATCATAATTGCATGCAGCCTCATCCATACAGCCACAGACAATGTCTCCATTTCCAGTATGGAGGCCCAGACCATCAAATGGAATGGTCACGCGATCTGATGGATCTTGAATGCCCTGGGTAAACATTTGGGCATTCACTACACCAAACATTTCACCATCCGTGGTGAATTGTCCGATTAATATTTTTTGATCTTCCCCAGAGACAATGTTGGTCACCCCTGGATCATTCGTGACAAAGACTGCACCGCCAATGCTGTCTTCCAAAACGATGTTGAGACCGGCCTCAAAATTACTGACCCAACCGTTGTTCAAATCGCCAATGGTTGATGGTGCCAATTCTCCTTCACCGGCAGGGGCGTCAAGGCCGATGGTAACCCAACTGTCAAATTCCAACTCAGGAAAAACTTCATACAAAAGCGGATTGTTGTTTGACGCCAAGGCAGAACCAAAGGGATGCTGGTAAAATTCTGTCGTCGTTGAGATGTACAATGGCGTTTCATCGTCTCCGTAGAGAGCGCTGATGACATCATCCGTATTTGGGGTCGTGATGTACATGCGGTAGGTAGTAAGCCCTTCGAGCTCTCCTGCTGCGTGCTCTTCATGAATCTCTAACGAGATGCCATAACCAGCTTGAGCATCGTCAGCACACGAACAATATTCACAAGAACCGTCGTCATCCGTCGCATTCGCATTGTAATTGCACGCAATTTCATCTGTACATCCTGAAACTTCTAATTCATCGCAGACGCCATCTTCATCTGAATCATTCACACAAAGTCCGTCACATCCATAGAATTCGTCATTGTACACGCAAGTCCCGTCATCCACATTTGCAGATGCTTCATAATTGCAGGCCTCCTGATCCGTACATCCCTGAAACGCAAGTGTGACCACAATGGTTTGATTGAAAACCGCGGTGTTTCCACATGCATCTGAGGCGATGTAAACTCGCTCAAGCGTCAAAATACCTTCATCTTCGCTCACTGTTGTTTCTGACGCTTCGTAATCTGCATTGGTATCACAATTGTCAATGACCAAAGCTTCAATGCTTGGTGCCGTTTCTCCTTCAATTTCGTTGACAAACAACGTTTCCTGTGTTGGATAGACAAAGATTGGAGCCACGGTGTCCAAAACAGTAATAATCAGTGTATCAATGATGAAGTTTCCGGCAGCGTCTGTGGCTTGATATACCCGAGGACAAGTGTAACTCTGCAAACACCCAAAAGGATAATCGAATGGACCATCACCTAACCAGACGACCTCCACCGGTCCGCAATCGTCTGATGCAACAGGAGCCGTCTCTTCAACGGTGGGCATAGGCTCATCGCAAGCAATTGTCTCGTCAGCGGGGAAGTAGTTCCATACAGGTGCTTCCAGGTCCACACAATCATCGATGTCGTCGCAAATGCCATCGTCGTCCAAATCCTGAATGCAAGTGCCTTCGCAGTCTACGAAGTCTGTGGGTTGATTCCCGGAGCAATCACAGTCACCCTCGGGAATTTCAAAGCATCCGCACTCGTAGATGGCGCCAGGACCGTTGCGAATGCCACACGCATCGAGTTCGCCAACGCAGTCGTCCTCG
>DCBH01000023.1:9368-13896 GCA_002313415.1 Flavobacteriales bacterium UBA1112 | reverse complement strand
ACAGTACCACCGGATCCGACAGCGGGAGAAGACTCCACAGTGAGCGGATACTGCGCGTTGACACCAGTAAACGGTGCGAAAGCGAAGAGGGCCATAATGGCGAGGCAAATGTTAGTTCGCATGATTAAGAAAGATTATTTCACCCTAAATATACAACTCGTCGTTGAAATATTTAAAAATGACAGGGAAAATTCATAATTCGTCGAAAAATTATATAATTTCTTGACATTAAAAGGCTCGCGACAACGACCCCTTGCCGGGGGTGCAAAAGAGCATAACTTTCGCTTTTCAAACCCAATACACCAGGCACGTAATCCTCATGTTTGAGAATCTTCAAGAGCGCTTCGAACGCGCCTTCAAAGTTTTAAAAGGCCATGGCTCCATCACGGAAGTCAACGTTGGCGACACCCTAAAGGAAGTACGTAAAGCCCTTCTCGATGCAGATGTCGATTATAAAACGGCCAAAAACTTCGTCAAAACCATCAAAGAGAAAGCTTTAGGTCGCGAAGTGCTCACCTCCATCCAGCCCGGACAGCTCCTCATCAAAATCACCCACGAAGAACTGACCAAATTGATGGGCCAAGCTGCAGCCCCTCTTGAACTGAAGGGCAAACCAGCCACCATTCTCCTCGCGGGCCTTCAAGGTGCAGGAAAAACCACCCACGCAGGAAAACTTGCTGCTCGAATCGCCAAATCTGGTAGAAAACCTCTCTTGGTCGCCTGCGATGTTCACCGTCCTGCCGCCGTAGATCAACTCACTGTAGTGGGGGAAAGCGTCGGTGCAGATGTCTATTCTGAGCCGGGCGTCAAGGACGCGGTCGGCATCGCCAAACGTGGATTGGATAAAGCGAAGTCTCAAGGTTACGGCGCGGTCATCGTGGATACAGCCGGGCGATTGGCGATTGATGAAGCTTTGATGGATGAAATATCCGCGGTTCGCGATGTAATTCAACCCGACGAAATCTTGTTTGTGGTGGATGCCATGACCGGACAGGACGCGGTTCAAACCGCCAAAGCATTCAATGATCGACTCAATTTCAACGGTGTCATCCTAACCAAACTCGATGGCGACGCTCGCGGTGGCGCGGCATTGAGCATTCATTCTGTAGTTGGCAAACCCATCAAGTTCGTCGGAACAGGCGAAAAAATGGATGCCCTCGACGTCTTTCATCCTGAGCGTATGGCAGACCGCATCCTCGGCAAAGGAGATGTCGTGTCACTTGTCGAGCGCGCCCAACAAGCAATTGATGAGAAAGAGGCACAACGCTTGGAGGCCAAACTCCGAAAAAACACATTTGATTTGAATGATTTTTTGACACAAATCCAGCAAATCAAACAAATGGGCAATGTCAAGGATCTCCTTGGAATGGTTCCGGGAATGGGGAAAGCCTTGAAAGGCATCGATGTAGACGACAACGCTTTCATCGGCATTGAATCCATCATCCAGTCCATGACGCCATCGGAACGTGCGAAACCTGCAACCATCAATGGGAGCCGCCGCAATCGCATTGCCAAAGGTTGCGGTCGAAGCGTGGAAGAAGTCAATCGTCTACTTAAACAATTTGAAGAGATGAAGAAGGTCATGGGGAAAATGGCCAAGGGAGGCATGCCTCGCATCCCTGGAATGCGCATGCCAGGTGGAATGAGATGATTGCTGACAAACGCACACTTAGATTTACAACATGACACGTATTTTGGATGGCAAGGCTACGTCTCTAAGCATAGAGGAAGAATTGAGCAAAGTGGTCCAAGACCGCCTGAACAGGGGGTTAAAAAGGCCACACCTCGCGGCAGTTCTGGTCGGAGACAATCCAGCAAGCCAAGCATACGTCGGTCACAAAGTCAAGGCTTGCAGCAGGGTTGGATTTGACAGCACGCTTGTAGATAAGCCAACATCCATCTCGCAATCTGAATTGCTCAGAGTCGTTGAAGAGCTCAACAAAAATTCGAGCATCGACGGTTTTATCGTTCAACTCCCCCTGCCCGACCACATCAATGATCAGGAAATTTTAGAGGCCGTTTTACCAACCAAAGATGTCGATGGCTTTCATCCTGTAAATGCCGGCAAAATGGCGCTTGACCTCCCCTGCTTCCTCCCCGCGACTCCAATGGGCATCATGTCTTTGATTGAGCGAGCTGGAATTGACACTGAAGGCAAACATGCCGTCATTCTCGGCAGAAGTTCAATCGTAGGAACGCCAATGGCGCTGTTGCTTCGCAGAAACAACAAGCCCGGCAATTGCACTGTCACAGTGTGTCACAGCAGAACAGAAAATTTGGTTGAGCACACGTCTCGAGCAGACATTTTGGTGGCCGCCATCGGCCGTGCACATTTCGTGACTGCGGACATGGTGAAGGACGGCGCAGTTGTCATTGATGTTGGCATCAATCGAATCCCTGACGAGTCGAAGAAATCCGGAAGCCGTCTCACAGGCGATGTCGATTTTGAAAGCGTAGCTCCCAAATGCAGCTGGATTACTCCTGTACCTGGCGGTGTCGGTCCGATGACCATTGCTTCACTTATGCAGAACACCCTTCAGGCCTGCATCAAAAAAGACGCATGAAAAAGATGTCCAGCGACGAACGCTGGATGCACCGTGCACTTGAATTGGCTGCACGGGGCCGCTTTACGACTTGGCCCAATCCCATGGTGGGATGTGTGGTCGTGAGTGAAAATCGATCAATTGGAGAGGGATGGCATGCCAAATTTGGTCACGCTCATGCCGAAGTCAACGCTTTCAATCAAATCCATGAATCTGTTGACTTGTTTGGGGCAACAGCTTACATCACCTTGGAGCCTTGCAGCCACACAGGAAAGACACCGCCGTGTGCAGATTTGCTTGTCTCACGAGGAATTGGAAGGGTGGTCGTCGCCACGATGGACCCCAATCCAAGGGTCGCGGGAAGTGGAGTGTCACGATTACGCAGTGCTGGCATTGATGTTCAAGTTGGCTGCCTCGAGCAAGAGGCTTGCTTTTTGAACCGCGCATTCATGCATGCCATGACATCAACCCGACCGTGGGTCACGTTGAAGTGGGCAGAAAGCCCGGATGGTTTCATGGATCCAGAACCGGAGGCGCTTTTTGGTAGAGGAAGTCACATGATGACTGGAAGGTCCTCCGGACGACACACTCATGGTTTACGCGCCCAACACGACGGCATTCTTGTAGGTATGAGAACTTGGCTCGTGGACTCACCTTCTCTCACAACCCGATACGTTCCTGGAGAAAATCCCAGAAGGTTCGTCCTGACCTCTGGCAAAACAAAATGGATTGAGGGAGCACCTCAAGGAACGCCTGGCTTTGCCTCGTTGTTGTGCCCCAAATCCCAGTCTGAATTGCCGCATATCGAGTCGTGGCGTAAATCAGGATACAAAGTCATTGGTCTCGAAAAGGACATCTTTTCCGAACAGTGGTGGGAAAACTTCAAATCGCAATGCGGAATAGCCGCTTGCTTGGTTGAAGGCGGAAGTCAAATGTCTCAAGGTGTTCTGGCTTCCAACGTATGGGATGAACTCCACGTTTTGCAATCCAACAAGCCATTGCACCAAGGCCTGAAGGCCCCGTCTCAGCCTCTTTGCCCACCTCATGAAATCCGAGTGCTCGGTCAAGATGTCTTGAAGGTGTGGCGACAAGCTCAATGTGAAACATCATGTTGAGTTTTTTGGCCACAATCGTGTGCACGGTTCTTATTTTTTTGCTCTTCTCGAGTTTCAAACGTTGGGGCATTCAAACGGACTCTGCAATCACACTGAATTACTTTGTCGCCGCAAGCCTAGGATGGTCGTTAGCTGGGGGTGCAGATGCAGTTCAAGCATGCATTCAAGCGTCCTGGATCCTCCCTCTTTCTGCAATAGGGATATTTTTCTACCCACTTTTCCGACTGACAGCAACCTGCTCTCAAGAATTGGGCATCAGTGTAGCCACCATTGCAACCAAACTTTCTATGGCTATTCCCGTCTTGGTCTTGGCTCTAGCAGACGGGATTCATCACATTCATTGGGGCCAGTGGCTCGGAATATCCCTCGCATTCCCAGCTGTGTATTTGTCGTCCAGATCAAGCAAATTCACCCCAAGTTCCGCTACATCCATTCGTAGTTTATGGTGGATTCCATTCGTCATGTTTGCAGGGAGTGGATGCATTGACCTTGTATTTGGTTGGTTTTCAACAGACCCAAACCTCGCCGTCCCTGGAATGCAAATGGCCTTTGCGTCAGTGCCATTTACACTTGGAGGTCTAGTTGGCCTCCTTCACCAAGTTCAGGTTGGCTTCAAATGGCCAAGCATCAGAGACATCCTCGGTGGTTTGCTCTTGGGTGTAGCCAATTTTGGGTCGCTGTATTTTTTGCTAATCGCCTTCAAGGTTCAAATGATGGAACGCGCCATGGTCATTCCACTGCTCAACTTGAGTGTCATCGTACTCGCAACGCTTGCGGGCGCGATTCTACTTCATGACCGTCCCAACAAGCAAGCCCGATGGGGCGTGGCTTTGGCCACAACCGCCATCGGGCTGATGATGATTTTTGGAT
>DCBH01000023.1:0-8982 GCA_002313415.1 Flavobacteriales bacterium UBA1112 | reverse complement strand
TTGCGTCGGGCACGCTGCATCTGATTTTCTCCTCCCGATCCGTAACGACCGTAGCCACTGCCTTTGAAAACTTCAAACCGGGTGGGTTCAGGTCGTGGAGGCCAAACATTGTTGCTCATGTCCACATCAGCCGTCTCCAAATACGGGTCCAACGTAATGCGTGCGGCAGGACGGTCCGTGACAAATACTTTCGTCACAGTGGGTTCACTCATTTTCCAAATTTCAGCAGGGATGCGACGAATCTCGCGAGCTCCATCTTCAAACTCGAATTCCAGAATCAAAGGCATCACCAAACCACCAACGTTGCGGAAGGTTATCTCATAAAATTGCTTGCCACTCGACAACATTTCTCTCTGCTCGTCGCTCAATTTAGCTCGGGCTTCTGACGCCTCTTGTCGATCCAAGTCAAGCACCTCGTATTTGCCCGTAGTGGTGTAGAAATCGTTCAGTGTCGGATCCGCCTCCAGGTACGATTGGGGAATTCCTCCGGCGGCATTTCGCATTTGAGTGATGTCCTCAGGATTTCTCTCGTCTGCCTCTTGACGCAATGCGGCCTCCACGTCAGGATCTCCTGATTCCATTTGCAACCAAGTAATGTCTTCCATTGCAATGTCGCAGTGATCTGTTGTGTAGAACCAACCACGCCAAAACCAATCCAAATCCACGCCAGAAGCGTCTTCCATGGTTCGGAAGAAGTCGGCTGGAGAAGGGTGCTTAAACGCCCAGCGCCGGCTGTACTCGCGAAAGGCGTGATCAAACAAATCACGTCCCATGACAGTCTCTCGAAGAATGTTGAGTGCTGTTGCTGGCTTTCCATAAGCGTTGTTCCCAAATTGATAAATCGACTCAGAGTTGGTCATGATTGGGCTGATACGGGTTTTGTCTCCACCCATATAATCCCTGATGTTACGTGCACTTCCTCGGCGTGAAGGATAGTCCCTATCAAATTCCTTCTCAGTCAAAAATTGAACGAAAGTGTTCAATCCTTCATCCATCCAAGTCCACTGACGTTCATCCGAATTGATGATCATGGGAAAAAAGTTGTGACCAACCTCATGGATGATGACGCCAATCATTCCATATTTCGTCCGCTCACTGTACGTCCCGTCTTTCTCGCACCGGCCATAATTGAAACAAATCATGGGGTATTCCATGCCAATGCTTTTGGCGTTGACCGAGATGGCCACTGGATAGGGGTAGTCAATGGTATGCTTGCTGTAGGTTTTGAGTGTTTGGGCCACCGCTTTGGTGCTGTATTTCTCCCACAAGGGATTGCCCTCTTTGGGATAATAGCTCATGGCCAAGGGCGTCTTCTTGCCCACTTTTACAGCCATGGCATCCCAAATGAACTTTCTGCTTGATGCCCAACCAAAATCGCGCACATTTTTGGCATCAAAAATCCATGTCTTTTCCCCAGAGGCCTTGACTGATTCATTTTCTCTGGCCTCCTCCTCCGTCACGATGACAATGGGTTGGTCAAACTCTTTCTTGGCCAATTCAAAGCGACGACGCTGAGCCGCGGTCAACACGGACTTTGGATTGCTCAAAGTTCCTGTTGAAGCCACAACGTGGTCAGAGGGAACGGTCAATTCAACGTGATAATCTCCGAAGTTGAGCGTGAATTCGCCGCTGCCCAGGAACTGCTTGTTCTGCCAGCCCTCGTTGTCACTGTAAACCACCATTCTCGGATAAAACTGTGCAATGGTGTACAAATAATTGTCTTCTTCCTCGAAGTACTCATATCCACTTCGCCCTCCGATTTCCATGCGATCATTGATGTTGTACCACCAATCGATGCTGAACTCAAACTGGGTGCCTGGTTTCAATGGACGTGGCAAATCAATGCGCATCATGGTGTTGTTGATGGTGTATTCGAGCGCTTTACCCGAGGCATCTACCACTTTTTGAATTTTGAACCCCCCGTCAAATTCAGGCTCCAAACCTGCCAAATCACTGAAGTAGGTGCGTCCATCCAATGATGATTCTCGGATTTTGTAGCGGTCGCTGTCCAATGCGCGCACGTTTTGGTCAAGCTGAAGCCACACGTACCTCAGCTCGTCTGGACTGTTGTTGGTATAAGTAATGGTTTCGGATCCGTCAATGCGCTGGGTTTCGTCGTCAAGGCGAATTTTCATGTTGTAGTCGGCCTTTTGTTGCCAATAAGCGTGACCGGGTGCACCTGAGGCTGTGCGGTATACATTGGGGGTCGGCAAGTCTTGACCCAGCTGACGAAACACATTGGTGTTGATACGTTGTGGGGTTTCCTGTTGCGCCCATGCTCCAAAACCAATTATGCAGCCCAAGGCCGCAGCAATCCAAATTTTCATTTTTTCGAACTAAAGTGTGAGACATGCCCGGGAGAGCATGCCAAATTTTTCAAGAGTTGAAAGTTAAGTCGTGCCCATCAATTGAGCATGAATTCAAGTTTAATCAGTCGTTTAAGGCGGCCTTGGCTTTTTCCCAATACACATCCATCTCAGCAAGAGGCATCTCCGTCAAATCTTTGCCGTCCTCCCTGACAGATTTCTCAAGGTGCTGAAATCGCGCGATAAAACGGCGGGTGGTTCTTTCGAGGGCTTCGTCCGGATTGACGTCTACAAAACGCGCGTAATTGATCAGAGCGAATAAGACGTCCCCGAATTCATCCGTAATGCGCTCTTGGTTTTGCTTCGAGGCGTCCAGTTCCTCCCGCAATTCGTCCAATTCTTCCTTGACCTTGGCCCACACCTGCGCTGCGTTGTCCCAATCAAACCCTACACCCCGTACTTTGTCTTGAACTCGATACGCCTTGACAAGACTGGGTAAGGACTTCGGTACGCCCTGCAGCACTGAACTTTTCCCCTCCTTCAACTTGAGCTTTTCCCAATTTGCCTTGACCGTGTCCTCGTCCGCGGCATCCACATCTCCGTAAATGTGTGGGTGCCGGTCAACCAGTTTGTCACATATCCCGTTCAAGGCGTCTGCGATGTCAAATCGTCCCTCTTTTTCCGGCAATTCAGAGCCAATCTTGGCATAAAAAACCATGTGCAGCAGCAAATCTCCAGTCTCTTTTCGAATCTCTTCAACATCCTTGTCTAGAATGGCATCGGCAAGCTCGTACGTTTCTTCGATGGTCAGGTGTCGCAACGACTCGAAGGTCTGTTTGCGATCCCACGGGCAATTTTGTCGAAGATCATCCATGATGTCCAGCAGCCTGCCAAATGCCTCCAGTTGTTGCGCCCTCGTGTTCATGATGCAAATGTAATCTGCCTTTTGTGCCTGAACGCCCATAGAAAAGTGTGCAATCGAACCACTCCGTTGCGCACTTGTTTGCATGTTTGCACTTCAATCTTTAGAATCATGACACTGCCTGAACTCATTGATCAAATCAAAAGTCAACCTCGCCTCTTTATACGATTCCACGCTTCGTGGTGTGGAGTATGTAAATTGCTTGCCCCTCACGTGAGGTCCCTCAAAGAGGCTGAAGCGATGTCAGAAGTCAAGTTCATCGACGTAGACGTAGAGGAACATCTCGACGTCAAGAAGGCATTCAAAATCAACGATCTCCCCTATTTCGCTGGATTTAAAGATGGCAAACTTCTTGAGGAGTTTGCCACTGCCAAAAAGGACAAGGTCTCTGAACTCGCTGAAGCCTGCGCATCATGAATGCTTCAGAAATTCGGAAGCTCATCGCCAATCACGACATGGCATCGCTTGACCGTTTAGAGCAAGAAATCTACACCTCCATGGATGACGATGCCAACGACGTAGCAGAATTGGGTGATCGCCTCACAAACATTCTTGGCGCCAAGCGCGTGTTGGAAGAAGCCCAAAAAGAGGGTGTGGAACCCAAGGTGGCACTTCGGACATTTTTCAAAGACGTCCGAAACATCATCGGCTAAATCCCTGCTGTGCGGTTGTGCGATGCAATGACTTGTTCAATCGACACAAGTGTTGCCATACACCGAAAGGAAGTCCAAAAGGTCTAAAGTACTGACCACGCCGTCCCCATTGAGGTCACCATCACAAGATTGGGCAAGCCCCAATTCACAACTTCCATCGTCAATCAATGCCATTGGGTCATAATTCGAAGCATTGATCACGGTGCAACCTGAGCATTCCTCAAACGTGCATGAGCCATCATCGTGCACCGCATCAGCATCATAGTTGCAAGCGAGCACGAAGGTGCATCCACTGCATGATTCGAGCTCACAACTGCCATCGTCGATGAGAGACGTTGCGTCATAATTGCAGGCCCACTCGTAAATGCATCCACCACACGTCGTGAAGTCACAAGACCCGTCATCAGCTGTCGCTTCAGAGTCGTAATTACAAGCCAAAACGTAAGTACATCCGTCACCGTCAACATCGATTTCGTCAGATTGAATGACACCGATGTGAGCGAGATAAGACCATGGCGTCAACCATGGAGACTCATTTGGAGCCAATGCACCGTGAAATGAAACAGCATCTAGACGCTCATCAGAAGGCAAGTAGAAGTCGCTGACTGATTCCCCAGCTTGAACTCGTGGATCCAGACCATCCAGTACAAGGCCGTCTTCGAGGGTGAACTCACCGTCTACAAGCACGGATTCAATGATGTTGGTGCTGTCAGTTAGCCAACCTTCCAATGCACCCTGCGCACCGTAGTTGCCCATGTAACGACCGCGCAAGACGTTCTCTTGATTTTCCTCATCGCCCCATACCCGCCAATTCCGCAAGGTTAAGAACCCGTATTGATTGGGCAACATGGCATTGAATCCGTCGCATGTCAAATAGTGTTGAACTTCAACCCCGGCATCCGAGACGCCGTGAACCACGGAATTCAACCAATCTCCTCCTGGCAAGCTGTGGTAACTCGCCGCTTGCCCTGCTCCATTGGTAATCAAAGTCAAATTGGCCATCGCTGGCAAACAGAATGGCTCACTTGAGGGATCCATGTTGTTGTCCTGCACATCGTCACCCTCGGCGTCATACACGAAGGAAGGTCCTGGGGGATTGGTCGCATGAGCAAGAACCGTGTCCTGAATGCCAAGTAAAAACTGGGCAGCACCTTGCCATCCCTGATCACTTTCAAATGCGTCCTCCGCGTGAAATGCTGAGACGACGCGGCGAACCTCGACCAGACCGCCCAAAATGTGCAGGCCGTCGTCTGCGGACGACACCAGTTCAATGTTTTCCACCACTGTGCCAGTACCGCAAGCTCCGAGTTGAAGCAGGTCTGTTTCGTTGCCATTCCCAAATTGCGTCCAACCCAAGTTGGTGCTGCCATGACGAATGGATAAATATCTCAACGTTCCTGACGAACCCGTCGGGTCTTCATTGCCGCCATATACCTCTCGATCTTGTCCGCTTAAATCGACGATGCCTTCAATCCGATCCTCACCCGTTCCAATTCCCGTCGTGAAAAATGGTGCTCCAAAGAAAGACAAGTCCAAGTGTAATGTGTTGGTTTGAGCAGCACCACAAAGAGCAAGACCACCCCACATTCCTGTAACATCCAAACCAACTGACCCATCTAGAGGATCCCCGAAAAATGAAAATTGAATCGGACATGAGGCTGTCCCTTGAGCGTCCAGGTATCCCGAACGGGCAACCACAAGCGCTGCAGGATAATGTTCATAGGTAACCTCCCGCAGGCTGCCAATGCCAAAATTGACAGCAACATCCACTTCCGAGCGTCCTTGGCCAGACACCCCAAGAACGACCGTGCCCGGATCCATCGTCAACGTATCACCACCATTGACAAAAACCTGTTCAGCCAAAACATAAATGTGATCGCACGTCCAATGCACATTGCCGACACCTGCTCCATTGTTGTCAGTGACCCAAACCGTATCTCGATTCATCACCGGCGGACAGCCGCACACCTCACCCGTCATCAGCCCCTGGCCTAGACTTGAGGTCGAAGCAAACAAAACTGGGATAATGATGGCTCGCATTGAAAACATGGATGCGCTTAACTATACATTAATATACCAACATAAAATTATACACCAACATCTCAGGTATTGCCAAATTCTAATCAGCACCAATTACCTTTGTGATATGGAATGGATGGAAGTCGCTTTGACTATCGGTCTTCTCGGACTTGGCCTTGCTGGTATTGCCATCAAGATTTTGGTGAAGCCCGGAGGTGAATTCAGTGGCACGTGTGCCAGCAAAAACCCCATTCTTCAGAGTGAAAACGGGAATTGCTCTGTTTGCGGGGCACGCCCTCAGGATTCCTGTCAATCAGATCAAGTCTGAAGCCAAGCCGTTGGTGATTCTTGAGCTTTGCATCTCTCATTCACACGCTTCGCCATACACTGACAAAAAGTCCAACAAATCCAAAGTGGACACCATGTCATCTCCATTGAGATCGCCAGTGCAAGTTGTTGGTGCCGGGAATGTGCAACTTCCGTCATCAATCGAAGCGGCAGCGTCGTAATTGACCGCATCCGAATAGGTGCATCCCATACATGCTTCAAAAGAGCAGGTTCCGTCGTCCTGAGTGGCTTCGGCATCGTAATTGCACGCCAAAAGAGATGTACATCCAACGCAAGATTCACGTTCACATGATCCGTCGTCAAGAATGGCATCAAATTGGTAATTGCAGGCCCAAGGAGAAGTGCAGCCCGCACAACTTGTAAAATCGCAGGAACCGTCATCTTCCATGGCCTGCGGATTGTAATTGCATGCATAGGCATAAGTGCATCCGATTTCCTCGGACTGACCGACAAACAACCCCCAATCGGACAGTGCACTCCACCCCTCAAACCACGGTTCCGATCCAGGCTGAAATGCCCCGTGGTATGTTACCTCCTCGAGACCCTCGCCCAAATCTTGGTAATGACTAGAAACTGTTAAACCTGAAAAGGGACGGGGATCTAAACCATCATGAATCACGCCATCTGCGATGGCAAATGTTGGATCGAGTACGATGGATTCAATCACGTTGTTGCTGTCGGCGAGGATGCCCGGCAAAGCCAAACCGATGGCATTTGGATACAACCCTCGATACGATCCTGGGGTCACATCTTGCGCACTTTCCGCCGTCCCTTGGATTCGCCAATTCATGATTCGGAGTATGCCATAACCTCCTGACATACCTGCCGGGGTAATTGCGGGAAATCCATCACAGGAATACATGTGCCTGCACTCGATCCCTGACTCGGAAACGCCGTGAACCACTGAGTTTAACCAATCACCGGCAGGCAAACTTTGCACACCAACTGCGTGCGCACCACCATTTGACAGCAGAGTTAGGTTGCTCATCCACGGCGATGTGTACGGTTCATAGGTGAAATCAACGTTGTTTTCTTCGAAGTCATCTCCGTGCATCAACCATAAAAATGTGTCGTTTGGAGGATTTGTGGGGTGTGCAAGTGCTGTGTCTTGGAGGCCAAAAAGCCACTGACCTGTACCCTGCCAACCTTGGTCACTTTCAAAAGCATCTTCAGCATGAAAGGCGCTTACCACGTGGCGCACATCAGGAGTTCCACCCAAAATATGGAGTCCATCATCCGCCGATGCAATGAGTTCAATGTAGTCCAATGTGGTACCTTCTCCGCATCCTGCAAGCTGGAGGAGGTCCGTTTCATTGCCATTGAGGACATTGTTCCAACCCAGATTGGTACTTCCGTGCCGCAGGGACAAATACTTCAGCCTGCCGGAAGAAGACAAAGGCAGCGTATTGCCACCATAAACGTGACGATTTTGCCCGCTTAAATCCACGACACCTTCAGCTCGATCCTCTCCTGTACCAACTCCTCCCGTTTGTGAAGGTTGATCGATTCCTTGGAGGTACAACGTGTTGATTGCACCACCTCCACATAAAACCAGGCCACCCCATTTTCCTTGGACATCTACCCCCACGGAACCATCTAACGGGTCTCCCAAAAAAGAAAATTGAATGGGACAATCAGGGGTGCCTTCCGCAACCAGAAATGCCCCACGGGACACAATCAACGCGCCCGGATATACCTCATAATTGACACTCGCAATGCCGCCAACTGCATTGTTTGATGGCACGAAAAATGATTGTCTCCCTTCCCCTGACATGCCCAGGACAACAGTGCCTGGCTCAATGGTAAGTGTATCTGACGAATTTACAAATACTTGTTCTGTCAGAACGTACACATGCTCGCACGACCACGTATTTGTTCCCACACCAGCGCCCAAATTGTCACTCACCCAAATCGTATCTCGCAAACTCACCTCTGGACATCCACAAGATGCACCATTGCTAAACAATTCCTGAGCCGTCAGCAATTGCACTCCCATGGAGCACAACAAAAGGCACATGCAAAGCCTGCACGGCGCAAAAGACAGTTTGGTGAACATCATCGAAATCACAACGAAGCGGATTGAATTGTTGTCCGAAAGATTGATTGAGTTTGGCCCACGGAAAATAATTGAACTCGATGAATTGTCCTCAATACTTTGATTACTCTGACAATTCTAGGACATACTCACTCAACGGTTCCAACCACTCTAAATCCTCTCGTAACGATTCTGTAGCCCAAAAGGAATGGTCACCTCCCTCTTGATCCACAATAAAAAAGGCTTCGATGTCTTTCCCTGCCCGTTGCAGACTGTCTACCCATACAGCACCCCGATCTGGACCAAGAACCATGCAGACAGTGGCATAAGCATCGGCATATGCCGCGCTCGGTGTGACGATTGTGGCACTGAGCAAACCGTGAGTCACAGGCTTCCCTGTTCGGGGATCGAGTGTGTGTGAATGTCTTTTCCCATTCACAACAGATGCCTTTCTGTAGCTCCCACTCGTGCATACAGACATGTCTTTCAATGGCAAAACGGCTTGCAAAGTGCGACCATTTTCCTGAGGCCGGTCAATGGCGATGCGCCATGCATGTCCATGCTTGTTCAAACCCATGCATTTCACTTCCCCACCAAGTTCAATCATCATGTCTGTGACTCCGTAATCCAACAACACTTCAGACAAACCATCTACTGTGAATCCCTGAGCCACAGCATTGAAGTCGAGCTGCGCACGCA
>DCBH01000093.1 GCA_002313415.1 Flavobacteriales bacterium UBA1112 | reverse complement strand
GTGAAAACCCCTGTCACGGCCACCACATATGAGAATTGGGAGGACGTCTTGCCTCATCGCGACGATGTATTGCTCGAGGGCATTGACATCTTCAGCGACCACCTCGTGGTGCAAGAGCGTCAAGAGGGGCTCAACCGCATTCGTATCAAGCGTTGGGATGGCGAATCAGACACTTACATTCCCTTTGACGACCCCGCGTATACCGCTTACGTTGGCGCGAATCCCGATTTTAATACAGATCGCTTGCGTTACAGCTACTCGTCCATGACTACCCCCAACAGTGTTTTAGAATACAACTTCGCCTCAGGGGAAATTGAAACCCTGAAACAGGAAGAGGTCTTAGGCGGACACTTCAACTCAGCAAATTACGTGAGCGAGCGCATGTTGGTGGAAGCTCGAGATGGGGTCAAGGTCCCCGTGAGCATTGTCTACCGCAAAGGGCTGGATCGCAACGGCAAAAACCCCTTTCTCC
This sequence comes from Flavobacteriales bacterium UBA1112, assembly GCA_002313415.1. Taxonomy (GTDB): domain Bacteria; phylum Bacteroidota; class Bacteroidia; order Flavobacteriales_D; family Sanyastnellaceae; genus UBA11663. Next base: position 11,492 of record DCBH01000093.1, on the reverse strand, counting down.
TCTACGCATACGGCAGCTACGGATACAGCATGGACGCAAGCTTCTCTGTCGCGAGGTTGAGCATGCTCGATCGTGGATTTGTGTACGCCATCGCGCACATCCGCGGAGGTAGCGAAATGGGCCGAGAGTGGTACGAAGACGGCAAGTTGTTCAACAAATTAAACACCTTCCAAGATTTCATCGACTGCGGCCAAGCCATGATTGATGAGGGCTTCACCAACCCCGATCATTTGTATGCCATGGGTGGAAGTGCCGGTGGATTGTTGATGGGTGCCGTGATGAATATGGCTCCTGACTTGTTCAATGGCGTCATCGCAGCGGTGCCATTTGTGGATGTCATCAATACCATGCTTGACGAGAGCATCCCACTCACCACATTTGAATTTGATGAGTGGGGCAATCCAAAAGACAAGGACTACTTCGATTACATCATGCAATACAGCCCATATGACAATGTCGAGGCCAAGGACTATCCCCACACTCTCATCACAACAGGGTATTGGGACAGCCAAGTGCAATATTGGGAGCCCGCCAAATGGATTGCCAAATTGCGAGATGTAAAGACTGACGACAACCTTCTCATCATGGACTGCAACATGGAAACTGGTCACGGCGGGGCCTCTGGTCGTTTCGAACGAATCAAAGAGGTCGCCCTTGAGTACGCCTTTCTGTTCATGCTGGAAGGCATTGACGAATAAAGTCGATGGCCGCTCCTCGTCGTTTTCGAGACCTCACCAAAGAGGAGCTCCAAGGTTTGGAATTGGAATTTGCCCGGTTCTTGGCTTCCAGAGGCATGCCAGCTCACGAATGGGCGCGAGTATCCTCGGAGGAACCAAACCGCGTTGAGTTCCTCATTGCCGAATTCAGCGTCATGTTTTGGGAGACCACAACGTCACGTATCACCTACCTCGAAAGACACGATGGGGGTGATACGTGGTATTTTAAGTTTGGCGAAAGTGAAGCTCAGCTCTTGCGAATTGATCCTGAAGGCACGCGTTTCCATGGGTCCAAGAGCTATCCACAGGAATCTCGTAGCCAGGAGATTTTTCTGATTTTGGAGCAAGGAGCCACGCCCGTGCCCTCTGAAAGGCATGAAGAATTGGACTCCGCGTTTTCAGATTGGAGTGACTGACGCGGCTGTGCATCAATCAAGCCAACCCATTCGCGTCAGCCAATCAGTCACATTCTCACGAGACAAGTCCAAATGATGGGCATGGAGACCCGCCACGTCTGCGCCCTTGACGTGTTGCATGCTGTCATCCAGAAATAGCGTTTTCGCGGGCGTGAGATCATGCCTCGAACAAACATGAAGGAACGTCTCCGGATCTGGCTTTTTCATGCCCAAATCATGACTGTAGTGCACCTGCTCAAAAGCACCCCAAAACGCATCTGAATCAGGTAAGGTGGAACGCAAATCTGCCTCAAACACCTTGGCGTGAATGGCGTTGGTGTTGCTAAGTAAAAACAATCGCGTGCGCGCACCCAGCTTCATCACAAGCTCAGCGCGTTCGCATGGCATGCCTGTCAAAATGCAACACCACGCCTCGTGAATCTGGTCTAAGTTGGTTCCCGTCGTGCAACGTGCAATCAAATGGCTGTAAAACTCCTCACGTCCCAGGTTGCCCGTTTCCAAGTCATCAAACCATGCTGTCTGAGATGATTGATGGTACAGTGATGCAAAACTTGGATCCCCAAGCGCCGCAAAAGCTTTCGGCGGCGCATCGTAGTCGATGTCGTACAACACTCCACCAAAATCGAGAATGACTCCCTCAAGGTCGTCCAAAGACACCTTTTGATTCATCATGGGTTTACAGGCGCTTCAACCACGCCTTTTCGTGGCCACGAGCCCGGGCATCTTCCAAGGCTTCCCGCGCCAATTTCTCAGAGGCATATCTGCCCATAGATACTGCTGTGAGTCCGTTGTGTTCTTGATGGTGAAGAGAGGTGTCAAAGCCTTCTTTTCTCATCGATGCCGCGAGCTTCTCCGCGTTGTCAAGCACGCCAAATGCCCCACCCACAATCATAAACTTCACTGTTTCTGCCGTGGGACTGACAACTGGATTTGGCGCGAGGTCGGTCACTGGCATGGACGTCACGTGGGGTTCGGTCTCCCGCTCTTCCTCTGCCGTATTGGCTGGCACAAATACCCGCACACCACCTGCCGCAGGGCGGCCCTCTTCCACATCAAATTCAAGAAGTCCCTCCCACGATGTTCGAGTGACGAAATCCTGGATGGATTCCCCTCGATTGTCAATCAGCGATTCTGCCATAGACTCAACACCTGCATCCCGCTCCAATGGCGCATAAGTCGACTTGATGGGGACTGCATTCCACAAAGGATTGCTTCCGAGCAAGGTTGTGTTGCCGGCGGGATCGGCCAGCAAATAAGCTCCAGCCAACGTCAATGGGATGGCCACTGCAGCGGCGGCTCTCGCCAGTTGGAGGCGAAAAGGTATGACTTGTGTATCCTCTTTTTTACTCAGCTCACGGTTCAATCCACCGGTTCCTGATGCAGCGACATCAAGTACGGGAGCTTCTTGAACCGAGCTCGTTGCTCCCAAATCGCGAACCACCAAAGGAATGCTTGCGTGGCCGAATGACTGCAACATGCGTTCAAATTCGGCATCTGCCATGAAGCGCAATTGACGGTCTTCCTCGCGGTACAACTTGCCCAAACCTGGGAGTTCGACCGAGTTGCCAGCGTCCAGTTGGTTTTGAATATGCTCAACCAACGATTCTACTGCTTGCAATGCCTCCGGGTACATGACGCCTCGTTTCTCCATGAGCTCGTTGGCAACGATTCCATCGTTGGTGGTCAAGCGCGGATTAAAAAGGACATCGCGTGAAGGTGGGACAATTTGTCTTTTGGCCTCGTCGTACCAAGCCGAACGCGGATTGCACACAAACCCACCCAACCCTGGAAGCATCACACAGTCGTGATCCCAAAACAAACCAGGCAACAGGTTCAACACCTCTTCCGGCGTAATCGGAGAAGCATGCCGCAGTGAATCCATGCAAGCAAGGTAAAACTTCGTCATCAAGATGCAAGGGACAACCTCACCAAGCTACCCACATCATGTTGTGAGATATGACACCCTGTCACCTCAACAAATGCACATGACCTTGCAAAAGGACCGGGCCGTCTTCCCTTTCAATTCGAATTTGATAGAGGTATACGCCATCGGGCGCATAGTAATCGCCTTGGTCTACGTTACCTCTCCAAGGTTGTTCTGGGTCCTCCGAAAAAAACACCAGTTCGCCCCACCTGTTAAAAATTTTCATCCAAAAACCACGCAACGTTTCTCCCTCAATCCCAAATACGTCATTCACTCCATCGTTGTTGGGTGTGAAGCTGTTTGGGATGTACACTGGGTAAAAGAGGTCCACATACATCGAGTCACGACCGATGCAACCCGTGGTATCTGCAGCCTGCAGAACATACCACCCCGATTCAACAACCGTCAAAGTCGGATTTAGACATGTGGGGCAATCCAAATTCTCGTCGGGTGTCCAATACACATCCAGACCTGGCGCTTGACCAGAAAGCTGCACTGTGTCTAACCAAGCCACCTCAAAATCGGGACCAGCGCTGATCCCCGGCGGCTGGGTCACATACACCGTCACCTCGTCACTCGCCGTGCATCCTTCGCTGTCAGTCACAAACACTGTGAAGGTCTGTGTGAAGTTTGGAAAGACTGTGGTGGTTGCGCTCGAAGGCGAGCTGACCAATTCCCCTGGCACCCAGGTGAAGGTGGAATTTGGGTCATTGCCTTCCGCGGTCACCTCAAAAACATCCCCCCGGCACATTCCACCGTCTTCAGAGGCAATGGCTTCAGGGACCAACACCACCACGGTGATTTCATCCGTCCCCACGCCGCAAATGTTTTGAATGTTGACGGTGAAGGTGGTTGTGGCTTCAGGCGACGCGTAAGGAAACTGCAACCCCGCATCGTTCAACAAATCCGAGGGGCTCCAAAACCAAGCATCCCCGTCCGCGCCGGACAATTGAACCCCAAACCCCTCGCATATCTCCACTGACGGATACACCTGATTTCCAGGTGGGCCTGGCACCACTGACACCGTCACCTCCGATTCTCCAGTACAACCAATGTTGTCAGTCAACACGACAGTGTACGTCGTCGTTTGCGTGGGAGAAGCGTTGACCGTCGTGGCATTGGGGTTGTCTAAGCCTCCGGTGGGAAACCACGTGGCGTTGGCCGCTCCCTCAGCAACCAGAGGCACGCTCTCGCCCAAACAAATCGCAGTGGAAGAGGGCGTGACCTCGGCAGCTACGCCCTGCACAATCACAGTGATGGACGCCTCCCCAATTCCACAGTTGTTTTCATCTGTCACACTGAAGGTTGTCGAGCCAACGGGAGGCGTGATGTTTTGGACTGGAACATTGATGTCCTCAATCAATGGATGAGGCGCCCAAGCCAATTCCGACGAGCCGTTGGCGATGAGTTGAACCTGCTCTCCCTCGCACACCGGATCCACGGGCAAGATGACAGGTGACGGCGGCTGCTGAATGTTGACTTCAATTTCCGCGTCCACTGGCTCCAAGCAACCCGCAGGGTCCGTGACCGTTAAAATGACGGTGTACGACCCAGGACTGGAAAACGTATGTGTCGGCTCGTATTCAGTGCTAACCTCATCGTCATCAAATGTCCAGAGGTAATTGTAACCCAACGTACTCGTGTTTTCAAAGGCCACGTCCAATCCATCGCACAAAATGCCCTCTGTGGCCACATCAATGCCCACATCTAGCTCCCCCAACTCAAACTTGAACAAGCCCAAATTGCAATTGAAGCTGTTGTTGGTGGAACTCCACGCACCACTGGTTGTAGGCATGTCGCTGTTGCCGCCGCAACCGGCACACATCGCCTGATACACGGTGCCATCTTTGTCAAATCGCGAGGTGCCACCGTCCACGTGTTCTGCCGAGGTCCCTCCTCCAAAAAATGTGGCGTAACTCAATTCTGTACCCCCTGGATTCATAACTCCCAACCAAAAGTCGCCGTCGTTGGTGCTCGTTTGAAAAGCATCGTCTGTGGTCGGCATGCCATTTGTGCCGGAAGAAAAAATGAACGGGCTCGAATTGTTGGTCGAACCGCCCCATCCGCTCATGTAAATCTCCCCGCAGTCGCTGACCAAAAACGCTGTAGGGCTGATGTCAATGCTTCCGATGTTCCCTGGATCGCCAACACGCGTGTGCCACACCAATTCATCCAGCTCCGGAGCATAGCATGCCACGAACTGCCCTGCTTGCGGACTTTCACTGTACGTTCCAACGGTAACGGGTTTGTTGCCGATGCTCTGGCCAAAGAGATAAACTTGACCAATGGCGTCCACTTGCACGAAATACGCTTGATCGTAGTTGTTGGTGCCAAACAACGTTCCCGCTGTTGGAGCTCCGCCACCAGGAGTAAATCTCATGACAAATCCATCGGCCAATCCCCCAAAAGTCGTGTCATGTCCGTCGGCTTGAGTTGGGAAGTTGCCGGAGGTCGTCCCTCCACATAGCACGGGTTCACCCCCCGGCGTAAACTGCACCCCGTAGGCAGCGTCAGCCGCGCTCCCTCCCACAAATGTGGACCACTCTAAGGTGGACAAGTCGCTGGACAATCTGAACAACACCGCGTCCGTCGACCCACCACCGTAAACTGGATAAGGTGCGTTCACGACAGGAAAATCTGAAGCTCCGGTCACACTGGCCACCCAGGGTCGGTCCTGACCATCTACGTTGATTTCTCCGCGGAACACATCGCCGTAATTGTAAGCCAAGATGTCTCCGCGATTCACCCCCGAGGGCCCGTTGCAACCACCGATGTAAGTCGAGGACTCCAAATTGCTTCCGCCCGCAGCCGGATTGAACTTCATCACAAACAAACTCGAGCCGTTTGGCAACCCTCCTCCCCCGGGATAATTGCAGCACGCATCTAGATTGAGGTCGCCATTGCCGCAAAACGTCTCATCAAACGCTCCTGAGGTGATAGGGAAATCCAAAGACCCCGTCGTGCCCAAGACATAAATCGCACCTTGGCTGTCTGTCACAATGCTCGACGGAACATCGAGGTTGGCGCCACCAAAAACGGTGCTGTACTCGAGAGCCGTGCCGTCCGGACTAAACACCGACAGTCCGCAATCAAATGGTGCTGTGCCCGCAGTCATTTCCGTGCTGATTGCACCCGCAGTGGTTGGATACGTACCAAACTCTCCATCCCAAAGCGCCGTCCCGCCCAAAGCGCGACCGTCACCATCGTACGCTGCAGTAAATCCCCAATTGGGCTGAGATGCTCCGATGTAAGTAGAGAAAACAATGTCGGGGTCAAGGACAAGCGGGACCTCAGAATCGTATGCCCCAACCTCAAAGCTGACCACATTGCCCTCCAGCACGTACGTCACTTCCACCGTTTTCAAAACCCCATTCACAAATTGATATGCATGAGGGCGCCCGAGGCGCGCTTCACCCGTTTCACCGAGTTGAGCCAAAATGCTTCCATCATCTTGGAGTTCAAGCGTCACACCGTCGTGGCGAATCGATACTGCAGATGGATTTGCCCCGGGCTGCACCAACCAATCCTCCTTCCAACCGGGACCAGGGATGTTGCCACGGTCGTTTGGTGATCGCGGCCCGACACGAAGGTCGATGCCTGGCCAGACGTCGTGCATTTTGAATCTGCGCTCTGGAACAAGGTCCTCCGCCCACTTTGAAGAATCTTGGCCTTTGTAAATGTGGACGCGATGACTCGCCGCCGACACAGACTCATGGACAGAATGCGGCGATGCGCCCAACCACGTCATACGCCAACCATGGCTCATCAAATCTCCATCAGGAGCGGTGGCTCCCTCAACATGGTGGTCCCACAATTCTGCATAACCTTGGCCAGCCACCCACACATTCATGCCGTCCTCCTCAAGCCACGTCACCCCTCCAGCCCATTCCGCCCGCATTCGGGCAGGGACATCCCATTGTCCCTCATTGTGAAGCCAGAGCAAGCCAGAATTTTGGGCAGACAAAGACGCACAAAAAACAAGGCTTAGCCCAACCAACAAGATAAAATGCACCCGGCGCATGGTCACGAAAATACAGCTAGTAACAACGGAACAACATCGCACTTCGGGCTCGTGTTCCCCTTCACGCGGTGCCAAAAAAACTTATGCCAACTCGTCACTGAGCAAACGAAGCTCGATGGAGGGTGCCATTTTCTCGTGCAAAATGCGGTATACCGCTTCAGCGATGGGGATGTGGACGTCGAACTTTTGATTCAAGGCGTGAATGCCTTGTGATCCCGTGAACCCTTCAGCGACCATGTCCATTTCCAAGATCGCAGACTTGACGGTGTACCCTTTTCCGATCATGGTACCCAGGGTGCGATTCCGACTGTAAGGGCTGTAGGCAGTGACCAAAAGGTCGCCGAGATAAGGACTGCCCTTGACGTCGCGGTCGATTTCATGGACAGCTGCCAAAAACCGCTTCATCTCTTGGCTGGCATTGCTGACAAGGACACTGACAAAATTGTCTCCATAACCCAACCCGTGGGCAATCCCCGTGGCAATCGCGTAAACGTTTTTCAAAACAGCAGCGAGCTCAGCGCCGAACACGTCATCACTGGTTTGGACGCGAATGAACCGCGTTTCCAGCTTTCCCGACAGCCACTCTGCATGAGTTTTGGTCGGGCAAGCCACTGTCAAATAACTCAGTTTTTCGCGGGCGACCTCTTCGGCATGGCAAGGCCCACAAATGATTCCAATGTTTTCATAGGGCGTGCCAAACGCCTTGTGCAGATAACGAGCCGGAATGCTGTCGTATTCGGAAACCATGCCCTTGATGGCCGAGAACAAGACCTTGTCTTGCATTCCCTGAATGTTGCGGTCCCGAAACACGCTGTCCAAGTACAAACTAGGGATGACCACCACCAGCATGTCGCACGCATCCACCACCGACTGCATGTCCGTGGTGACGCGCAATTTGTCTTTGGGAAGGCTGATGCTTTGGATGTACCTCGGATTGTGCCCGTAATTCATGAGCTCATCCGCCGTGTCTTGACCGCGCACCCACCAATGAAGAGTGTCGACGTTGATGCACAGCATTTTTGCAATGGCCGTGGCCCAACTTCCGCTACCGAGGATGCCGACTTTCATGGCCGCAAATGTAACAGGAACAAAACTTGGGGACTCCGAGTCGCGGCGTACCTTCGCGCGCGACAGCGCGCATCCAGAGAAAGGGCGTCACAACCACCAAGAATACATGAAGTCATGAGCGACGACGGATTGAAAAAAATCATCAGCCACGCGAAGGAGTACGGGTTTGTCTTTCCCAGCAGTGAGATTTACGACGGCTTGAGCGCCGCCTACGATTACGGCCAACTGGGCAGTGAGCTGAAGAACAACATCAAGGAGTATTGGTGGACTGCAATGGTGCGCATGAACGAGAACATCGTCGGCATTGATGCTTCCATCTTCATGCACCCCACGACATGGAAAGCCTCCGGTCACGTCGACGCCTTCAACGATCCTCTCATCGACAACAAAGACAGCAAAAAGCGCTACCGCGCAGACGTTCTCATCGAAGAGCACATCGCCAAGATTGAAGCCAAAATCAACAAGGACGTCACCAAGGCCAAAAAGCGCTTTGGCGACAACTTCGACGAGGCCCAGTTCCGCAACACAAACCCCCAAGTTTTGCGCCGTCAAGGCGACATCGACTCCATCAACACCCGCTTCAAAGCAGCGATGGAAGCTGAGAACCTCGCGTCTGTGAAGGCCCTCATTGAAGACCTGGGCATCACTTGCCCTGTGAGCGGATCAAAAAACTGGACGGATGTCCGTCAATTCAACCTGATGTTCAAGACCGAACTCGGCGCGGTCAGCGGCGACTCAGGTGCGGTCTACCTCCGCCCTGAAACAGCGCAAGGCATCTTTGTGAACTACCTCAACGTGCAAAAAAGCGGGCGGATGAAGTTGCCATTTGGCATTGCCCAAATCGGAAAAGCCTTCCGCAACGAAATCATTGCACGGCAGTTCATTTTCCGCATGCGGGAATTTGAGCAGATGGAGATGCAATTCTTCATCAAGCCCGGAACGCAGGAGAAATGGTACAGCCACTGGAAAGAGGCACGCATCCAATGGCACAAGGCCCTTGGCCTTGGCGAGGACCGATACCGTTTTCACGACCACGTGAAATTGGCCCACTACGCCGACGCTGCCTGCGACATCGAGTTCAACTTCCCCATGGGCTTCAAAGAGCTTGAAGGAATCCATTCACGAACGGACTTTGACCTGAAACAACACGAGGAATACAGCAACAAAAAACTACGCTACTTCGATCCTGAAAGTCAAGAGAGTTACGTGCCTTTCGTGCTGGAAACGTCCATTGGGCTCGACCGCATGTTCTTGGCTGTACTCAGCAGCAGCCTGCGCGAGGAGAAGCTTGAAGACGAAAGCGTGAGAACGGTGATGTCCATCCCATTTGCCTTGGCACCCGTCAAGGCCGCAATCTTACCCCTCATCAAAAAAGACGGTCTGCCCGAGAAAGCTCGTGAGGTCCTCGCACAGCTGCAGCTGCACCACAATGTCCATTATGACGAGAAAGACGCCATTGGTCGTCGTTACCGTCGACAAGACGCCATAGGCACCCCTTTGTGCATCACCGTGGACCACGAAACCCTGAAAGACCATGCCGTCACTGTACGCAACCGAGACACCATGAAACAAGAACGCGTTCCAATTGCCAAGTTGCCGCACCACGTGGACGAATGGGTAAGTATGTCTTCGTTGTTCCGAGCGTGATTTCAGGTTCCCTTTGACTTCTCCAATTTGACCCATGAACTTTGCAACCCTTGACCTCCAAGGCAAGCGCGCCCTGGTTCGCGTAGACTTCAATGTCCCTCTTGACGACGCCCAGAACGTCACTGATGACACTCGAATCCAACGCGCCATCCCCACGATTGAAGCCTTGCTCGAGCGCGGTGCCTCAGTGGTGTTGATGAGTCACCTTGGTCGCCCCAAAGCTCCCTGCGCAGAACTTTCCCTGGTGCACGTTGTGCCCGTCTTGTCCGAGTTGCTATGCAAGCCTGTGAAATTTGCAGAGGCATGCGTAGGGGACGTTGCGCTCAATGTGACCCAATCCCTGAACCCAGGTGACATTGCCTTGTTGGAAAACCTACGCTTTCACGAAGAAGAAACCGCTGGTGATGAATTTTTCGCCGGTCAACTTGCCGAGAACGGAGACGTGTACATCAATGACGCGTTTGGTACAGCCCACCGTACTCACGCATCTACCGCAATCATCGCGAAATTTTTTCCTGAAGACAAAGCTTTTGGGCTGCTCATGCAAAGCGAAGTCGAGGCCCTAAATCAAGTGCTTGCCACGCCCGCCAAGCCACTTCTCGCCATCATTGGCGGCGCCAAGGTGAGCAGCAAATTGAGCATCCTCGAAAACCTCCTAGGCCGTGTCGACAAACTCATTGTAGGAGGTGGTATGGCCTACACGTTTGTCAAGGCCCAAGGCGGCAGAATTGGCAACAGCTTGGTCGAGGACGACATGATGGACAAGGCTCGTGAAATTTTGGATAAGGCAAATGCGGAGGGCACCGAATTTTTGCTCCCCGAGGACACCTTGTGCGCGGACAAGTTTGCCCCAGATGCTCAAACCCACGTTCACCCTACCCACGACATTCCGAATGGATGGATGGGCCTCGACATTGGACCGATGGCGCGTGAACGATTTGTGCAAGCCGTTATGGAGAGCCGGACAATCCTTTGGAATGGCCCCATGGGAGTCTTCGAAATGGACGTCTTTGCAAAGGGAACCAAGGATGTCGCTGCCGCGCTGGCGACGGTGACCACCAGGCACGATGCATTCACCCTGATTGGTGGTGGCGACTCTGTGGCAGCAATCAACAAAATTGGCCTCGCCGACACAGTCAGTTATGTCAGTACCGGCGGTGGCGCCATGCTCGAAGTTCTCGAAGGCAAGGTGCTCCCCGGCGTTGCAGCCATCTACGCCTAAGAAAAAGGTCTCACTTGGTCATGATGTCCTTCATCACGAACATGCTTTGAACTGTGGCGATGTTGGGCATGGCCGCCAACCGCTGAGTGATAAAACGGTGATACGCCTCCATGTTGGGAACCTCGACTTCTACCAAATAGTCGAATGATCCAGTGAGGTGATAACACGAGCGCACCTCTCGGTGACGCCCAATGTTGCCCTCAAACTCTTCAAGCAATTCCCGCTCATGGAGCTTGAGGGTGACGTTGCAATAAGCCCGAATCTCCATCCCCAACTTCTTACGATTCACCCTGACGGTGTATCCGGCAATTACCCCTTGGTCCTCCATCCGCTTGACCCTCGTAAATACGGCGCTGCGGCTGAGCCCTGTGAGTTCGCTCAAATCCTGCATGCTGCTTCGCCCATCAAATTCAAGGTGTTCCAAGATGGTTTTGTCAAGCGCGTCCATGTGCAATCATCATTTGTTCAAAAATGTTTT
>DCBH01000085.1 GCA_002313415.1 Flavobacteriales bacterium UBA1112 | reverse complement strand
CACACTCAATTTCGCCAAGAGAATGGCGAACTCCACCACGAACAACTCTTTGGAACCATCGGGTTCGTCGGAATGAGCTCGCTTCTGTACCACCGCCAACGGCCGACGCAGGTCGTCGAAGTTTTGGGCAGCGAAGACATCAGGCCTGTGGCGGCCGTCGAGCGCAACTTGCTGAGCAGAAAGCTCGACGGTTGGGCCGTGAAGCCAGGGAAAAACTGGTTGTCATCACGCATACCTGCACTCTTCAACAGCGATTGCACCGTGGCCCTTGCCGCCCCACCCAAAGTCGAGCGAGATGACATTTATAAAAATGCAGACCAAGATGAGGTGGTTTTTGTGCACCGCGGAGAAGGTGTCCTTGAAACGATGTTTGGACAAATCGTCTTCGGTCCCGGGGACTATCTCGTGATTCCCCGAGGCGTCATACACCGATTCAAATGGACGACTGAAGACAATCGCGCATTGATTGTAGAAAGTGCCTCCCCTGTGGTGACGCCCAAGCGGTACCGGAACCACTTTGGTCAATTGCTCGAGCACAGCCCTTACTGTGAGCGCGACATGCGTCCACCAAACGAGCTTTGCGACCTCACTGGCGAAGGCGAAGGTCCATTTAAGATTCGCATCAAGAAGGAAGGCATGCTGCACGACTACATGTACGCAAGCCACCCTTTCGACGTCGTCGGGTGGGACGGATACCACTTTCCGTATGCATTCAGCATTCATGATTTTGAGCCCATCACAGGGCGTGTGCACCAGCCCCCTCCGGTGCACCAAACCTTTGAGACAAATGGGTTTGTCATCTGCAGCTTCGTTCCTCGCCTGTACGACTATCATCCCCTCTCGATTCCTGCTCCCTACAACCACAGCAACATCGACTCGGATGAGGTGCTGTATTACGTGGACGGTGACTTCATGAGTCGCAAGGGTGTGGGTCCCGGCCAAATCACCCTCCATCCCGCTGGGATTCCACACGGGCCTCACCCCGGGACCTACGAGGGAAGCATCGGCAAGGGACGCACGGAAGAGTTGGCTGTCATGGTCGACACCTTCCGACCTCTGCAAGTGACCCAACAAGCCCTCGATCTTGAATTGGAAGGCTACCACCAAAGTTGGTTGTGACCCGATATTTGGCATCCTCCCTGGATATGCGCCCTCACCTAAGTGACTAAAGACATGCTGACCGAATCCAACTCCAACCTTAAAAAAGTCGTTCCCACTGCCCACGACTTTCTCCCGTTGCTTGGCACGGACCACTTGGAACTGATTGTTGGCAACGCCAAACAAAGTGCCTATTACTACATGGCCGCATGGGGTTTTCAACCTCTCGCCTTTCGGGGTCTCGAGACCGGCAGCAAGGACAGGGTGAGTTACGTGGTGCGACAGGACAAAATCACACTCGTGCTGACTACGCCTCTGAAAGAAGGTGGTGAGCTCAATGCTCACCTTGAAAAGCACGGGGACGGAGTGAAAACCGTGGCGCTCTGGGTGCCAGATGCACGCAAAAGTTTTGAGGAAACGACGAAGCGAGGAGCCGTGGCTGAATTCAAACCCGAGGTCCAAGAAGATGGAGAAGGCGAAGTGGTGCTCAGTGCGATCAAGACCTACGGGGACACCATCCACGTTTTTGTCGAGCGTGAAAACTACCGCGGCACCTTCTTGCCGGGCTTCCGCGCATGGAACCCAGACTTCAAACCTTCACCCGTGGGCCTGAAATACATTGACCACATGGTGGGCAACGTAGGCTGGGGCGAGATGAACACCTGGTGCAAATTCTATGCTGAAGTGATGGGCTTCGCCCAACTTGTCTCTTTCGATGACAAAGACATTTCGACAGAGTACACCGCCCTCATGTCCAAGGTAATGAGCAACGGCAACGGTCGAATCAAATTTCCAATCAACGAACCTGCGAAGGGGCGAAAGAAATCTCAAATTGAGGAATACATCGACTTCTATCAAGGTGCCGGTGTGCAGCATATCGCCGTCGCCACAGACGACATCGTCAAGACAGTGACCGCCTTGAAGGAGCGCGGAGTCGAATTCCTCTATGTGCCAGACAACTACTACGACAACATTCTCGATCGCGTTGGCGAAATTGAAGAAGACCTCGAACCACTTCGCAAGCTTGGCATCCTCATTGACCGAGACGAAGAAGGTTACTTGTTGCAACTCTTCACCAAGCCTGTGGTGACCCGGCCCACCATGTTTTTTGAAATCATTCAACGGAGGGGCGCCAAAAGCTTTGGCAAAGGCAACTTCAAGGCCTTGTTTGAAGCCATCGAACGAGAGCAAGACAACCGTGGGACCCTCTAAATTCAGCGTGTGAGTGACATCCCTCTGCTTTCCCTTCGCAACGTACAAATTGCATTTGACGGCTCTGAACCCGTTGTCAAAGGGGTGTCTTGTGAAGTGTGGGCCGGCCAAACAACATGCATCGTCGGCGAATCCGGCTCTGGAAAGACCCTAACCTCACTTGCCGTCATGGGGCTTTTGCCCGGATCAGGTCACCTCGTCTCAGGCGAGATCCGAGGGCCAGAAGGTGAGATTTGGGCTACCCCCGGGACACATCATGCCCCCGTTGGACAGGACGTTGCCATGATTTTCCAAGATCCCATGTCCTCCCTCAATCCATCGATGCGCGTTGGTGCTCAAGTCGCCGAGCCGCTCGAACTTCATCAAGGCAACAGCGGCTTGACGGCTCAACATGAGGTCACGCGATTGTTTGAGGAAGTTGGTTTGCCCGAGCAATCGGCACACAAATACCCACACGAACTGAGTGGAGGTCAAAAGCAACGTGTGATGATTGCCATGGCCCTTGCCTGCAATCCCAAGGTGTTGATTGCAGACGAGCCGACGACTGCTTTGGACGTGACGGTGCAAAGAGCCATTCTCGATTTGCTTCAAGCGCTTCGCGACACCCGAGGACTCGGGGTGCTGTTTGTGACACACGACCTAGATGTTGTCAGGGACATTGCAAACCACGTCTTGGTCATGCACCAAGGCGAGGTCGTGGAGTCAGGGGTGAGTCAAACCGTCTTGGGTGCTCCCTCACACCCCTACACCCAGAAACTGCTCGCAGCAGTGCCCGAGCCCTTGCCAAAATCCCAGATTCGAGCATCCAAGGAAGGTTCTGACGTTCCCCTCATCGAGGCAAGTGGTGTCGTGAAACAGTTCATCACAAAGACGAACTTCTGGGGAAAACCCCTTGAACATTTCGCGGCGCTGCAAGGGGTGAGTGTGGCCATTGCTCCAGGAGAGCGAATGGGTTTGGTCGGTGAGAGTGGCTCGGGCAAATCGACCTTGGGCAGGGTGATGCTTGGTTTGGAGGAAGCCCAAGAAGGCGAGGTCAGGTGGAAGGGAGCCAAGGCCGAAGGTCGAATCTTCCGCAGATTGGCTCAACCTGTGTTTCAAGACCCCTTTTCGGCACTGAATCCTCGCATGGCCATTGGCACAGCACTGCAAGAAGCGGTGAACCAACGCCTCACTGAAGAAGGACCGTCGGTGACCGACTTACTCCAAGAAGTAGGTTTGTCGGCAACGGATGCCGGCCGACGCCCCGGAAGTTTCAGTGGGGGACAACGGCAACGCATCGTCCTGGCTCGAGCCTTGGCATTGTCGCCTGAATTTTTGGTGCTCGACGAAAGCGTGGCTGCATTGGATTTGCGCATTCAAGCTGAGATCTTGGACTTGTTGCAAGAATTGCACAAGCAGCGCGGATTGACCTATCTATTCATCAGCCATGATCTGAATGTGGTTGGTGCCGTCTGCGACCGCATCGCAGTCATGGAAGCTGGCAAAATCGTCGAAGAAGGACCCTCAGATCAAATCTTGAGTTGTCCACAACATCCATATACACAACGTTTGTTGTCAAGCCGTCCCGGGCAGAGTTCCGAAGGGCACCTTGCTTAATTTGGGCTCTTGTAACGCGACCTCGCAACCTCAAGTCATGTCCCTTGTTTTGAAATCCCTGGAGGATGGCATCCTCACGCTGACCATTCACCGTCCCGAAGCGCTCAATGCCCTCAATGGCAATGTCATCGATGCCTTAAGTGCCGCCCTCGAGGCGGCTCAAGAAAACCGAGAGGTTCGCGTCATCGTCCTGACTGGCGCGGGCGACAAAGCTTTTGTTGCTGGCGCTGACATCAAAGAATTCGCGGACTATGATCAAGCACAAGGGGAAGAATTGGCTCGTCGCGGCCAGCGCGATTTGTTTGACCGGGTCGAGCAAAGCCGCAAACCCATCGTCGCTGCAGTGAATGGATTCGCACTTGGAGGAGGCCTCGAATTGGCCATGGCCGCGCATGTCCGAATCGCGTCTTCCAATGCCCGTATGGGGCTTCCTGAAGTCAGCTTGGGAGTCATCCCTGGTTACGGCGGGACACAGCGCCTCGCACAAATCGTGGGCAAGGGAAAGGCCATGGAAATGGTTCTTACCGGGGGGATGATCGACGCAGAATCCGCCTTGGCCTGTGGCCTGGTCAATCAAGTTGTTGATCAAGAATTGCTCCTCGAAACTGCGCACGTCATGGCAGGTAAAATTGCGAAAAATGCCCCCACGGCCCTTTCAGCCGCATTGGACAGCGTCCTTGCGGGATACAGCCGTGACGGATTTGGCGTGGAAATTGCGCGGTTTGGAGAATGCTTTGCAACCCAAGATTTCAAAGAAGGCACAACTGCCTTCCTCGAGAAGCGCAAGCCACAATTTCCAGGCTCATGAACGACACCATGAAAAGCACCGCTGTCGTGGTCCCCGTGGTGGCCAATACGCCACATCAACTCCCGTCCTACTCCACGGCAGACAGTGCGGGGCTCGATTTGCGCGCGAAGCTAGACGCACCCGTCGTCCTCCAACCTGGCGAGCGAATGCTGATTCCCACAGGATTGCACATGGCCCTGCCACAGGGATACGAAGCTCAAGTTCGGCCTCGAAGTGGTCTGGCCTACAAGCATGGCGTTACGGTACTCAACAGCCCAGGCACAATCGACGCCGACTACCGAGGCGACGTGGGTGTCATTCTGATCAATCACGGCCAAGCACCGTTTGGCATCGAGGACGGCGATCGCATTGCCCAGCTGATTTTGGCGCGCTACGAACGTGTCGAATGGGCCGTCATCGAAACTGTTGAACAACTGCCAGATTCCTCGAGAGGTGCTGGGGGGTTTGGCCATACCGGAACGTCATGAACATCATCGTGCCCATGGCAGGCCGCGGAAGCCGCCTTCGCCCTCATACGCTAACCGTCCCCAAGCCTCTCGTTCATGTGGCAGGCAAACCCATTGTGGAACGACTGGTGGAGGACATCGTGCGCACAGCCCACAGCGATGTGGCAAACATCTGCTTTGTGACAGGTGAATTTGGATCGGACGTCGAACGTGAATTGGTTGCTGTGGCTGAACGACTTGGGGCCAAGGGTCACATTCGACATCAGGAAGAACCTCTTGGAACAGCACACGCGATTCTTTGTGGCAAAGACTTCCTTGACGGACCTGTGGTGGTAGCCTTTGCCGACACTTTGTTTCGAGCGGATTTCACCATTGACTCCCAAGCAGATGGGGTGCTCTTTTGTCAACGAATCGAGGACCCCTCAGCCTTTGGCGTGGTGGTCACCAATGACACTGGCGCCATTGTCGACTACGTTGAAAAACCCCAAGAATGGGTGGGCGACCTCGCCATGATTGGAATCTATGCCTTCAAAGACGGTGTCCGTCTCAATCAAGAGCTCCAACGGTTGATTGACCAAAACATCATGCAGGGAGGCGAATATCAACTGCCGGATGCGCTTCGCAACATGACCCAAGATGGACTCAAATTCATCCCCGGTGAAGTCTCTGAATGGATGGACTGTGGCAACAAAAAGGTCACTGTAGAAACGAATGGCCAAATCCTCAAAATACTCCATCAAGAAGGCCGCTTGGATGAGGTTCCTGCGTCAGCTAAGGTGCTCGAAAGCGTCATTTTGCCCCCATGTCACATCGGCGAAAACGTGGTGATTGAACGCGCCGTGGTGGGGCCCAATGTCACGTTGGGCGCGGGGACAGTTGTCCGCGATGCGCGGGTGAGCAATGCCTTGGTCTCTGAGGGAAGTCAAATTTCACATGCCGTCATCGACGGCGCCATGATTGGTGCCCACGCCTCATGGCATGGTGCTCCTGAAGATGCCAGCATTGGAGATTACTGCACCGTAGGGAACCCACAAGAATGACGCGATTCGATAGAACACGGACCGCGTGCTTGTTCGCGTTGGCCTGCAGCTTGAGCATCAGCAGCTGTCAGCTTCTATCGGCCTTGGGTAAAGGCCAGGTCGAGGACGTCCCATACGGGAAAGAAACTCAATTGGCCTACTTCGAAGGGCAGGGACATTTACTCAAAGGGGATTTTGAGGATGCCTACGCAAGCTTCTTGAAATGTGCTGATGCAGAGCCTGCAGAGATGGCTTTTCACTTCCAATTGGGCAAAATTGATTTGGAACTCGAGCGCTTCGAAGCGGCAGAAAATCATCTGAATCGAGCAGCGACTCTCGACCCAAGAAACACGTGGGTCCGTTATCACCGTGGTCTGTCAAGGTTGGCCCAAGGCAACGGTGCTGGAGCTGAGGAAGATTGGACCACGTTTGTGGTGGCACGACCCGGAGACCTAGAAGCCCTGCTCGAGTGCGCAGACCTGTTGTTGAGCCAAGGCCACATCTTGCCTACGCTCAATCTTCTAAGCAACTACGAAGACCAAGTTGGCAAGGACGAGGAGGTGCGCACAGAGGCCTTGCGACTTGTTGAACAAACGGCAGACCCAAAAAGCCTTGGACAATTTCTTGAAGCCGCCAAGAAAGACTTCCCTCAAAGCGACGTTTTTCAACTTCAATGGGCGCGTTACCTCATGGCCACGGAGAAATTGGACGAGTGTTTGGAAGAGCTTCAGGCCCTCGCTCTGCGGCGCCCAAACTGGGGTCTTGTGCAATTTGAACTCGCTGAATTGTGGACACGCAAGGACAACCTAGATGCCGCACTGCCTCCATTGAAACGCGCGATGTCAAGCGATGATGTGGCCCTTGAAAGCAAACTTCGCGTCCTCTTGGGTTATGGCCTGCTCTCCCAAGAAGACCGCACGTATCGAAAAGCGTACGGCGCGCTCTTGGATCGGATGGTGACGCAGCACGGCGACGAGCCCGCCGTCGTGGAGTTGGCGTGCGATTGGGCCTATCAAAACCAAAAACTTGACGAGGCGCTCGAGCTGGCTTTGCTCCTTCTCGAGCTGGCTCCTGGCTCGGTCGAAACTTGGACCAATTTGATGGCCATTCGAGTCGATTTGAGACAATGGAATGCCATGGCTGGAGATGCCGAAAATGCCCTAGCGCGCTTCCCGCTCGAACCCTTGCTCTATTACTACCAAGGTCTGGCCTTGCGTGAATCAAACAAGTCAAAATTGGCAGTTCAGGCCTACCAAGGTGGGCTTCAAGTGGTCCTGGACAATCCGATACTCGAGGGTGCGCTCGCATCTGCAATGGCTTCAGCCTTGCGCGACTTGGGAAAATTGGACGAATCTGAGGCTGCGTTTGAACAAAGCCTGAAAGCCTCCGAGGACGCCTTCGTCCTGAACAACCACGCCTATTACCTCTCTGGCCGACATGCGATGCCCGAAGGACAAGGAAGGCTGGAACGCGCTCTGGAGTGCAGCACTCGCGCAAATGAATTGAAGCCTGAAGAAGGCAATTTCATGGACACTCAGGCCCATGTGCTTTTCAAACTCAATCGTCACAAGGAAGCCCTCGACTGGATTCTCAAGGCTCAGGAATATGGGATGGCAGGCGATCCGGTGGCACTCGAGCACGAAGGAGACATTCGATGGGCGCTTGGACAGAAACAAGATGCAAAACAGGCATGGCAACGAGCCCTAAATGCCGGTGGCGATGAAACCGTATTGCAGCCCAAACTTGCGCGTCCATGATCTCGATTTTCTCTTCAATTCGTGGATTTGGCATCGTGACCGCATTGATTTGGCTGACGAGTACAGGATGTTTTGTTGGTCGGCGCACCGCCGCCACCAGTTTGCCCTTTCTTGAAGCCGAGGAACTCCTTTTGAAGCTCGATCAACGCAATTCAGATTGGACCACCTTGGGCGTGCGCTTCGAGTCCACAGCAAGCGCCATGGGCAAGACGGGGTCATTTACAATGAACGTTAGGGTGGCACGTGACAGTGTCATCTGGATGAGCATTTCGCCAGCACTTGGCGTCGAAGCCGCACGAGTGCTCTTGACACCCGACTCCGTGCAAGTCCTGAGCAAATTGCCCGGATCGCGTTTTGTGTTCCAAGGAAATTATGCGATGCTTGAAGAGGCGGTCCAAGCCCCTGTGAGTTTCGATCTCGTTCAAGACCTCATCATGGGCCGTCCTCTCATGTTTGAACCGCTGCAAGGAGAATACGTCAGCAAGGTCGACGACGACAAATACGTGCTCATGAGCAAGTACGACCGCAACGTGCGCAAACTCGTAGGCTCAGACGAGAAAGAACTCGCACCAGGAGACAGTTTGTCCATTGTAATTGAAGACAAAAAAGCTGAGCGTCTTTTGGAAAAAGCTGAGAAAAAGGCCGTCAAAAAAGAAAAAGAGGCAGAAGATTTGCTAATCAAGCGTTACTGGTTGGAAGGAACAACGTTCGACCCCACCAAAGACGTCGTGAATGACCTCCTTCGCGCGCGAACGGTGCGGGTGGTAAGAAGTGATTTTGACGACACAGATGTTGGTCGATTGCCCAACCGCGTGCGGATGACCGTCAAGGGACCGGAAGGAATCTTCGATGCCCTCATCTACACCAAACGCCTCCGAGCTGGGCGTGCGTACGATTTCCCGTTCAACATTCCCGAGGATTTTGAACGCCGTACCCAACTCTAATTGGCGGA
>DCBH01000052.1:1054-3637 GCA_002313415.1 Flavobacteriales bacterium UBA1112 | reverse complement strand
CTTATTGGAGATGGTATGCCAACGCTCCCGCCTCGGGAGCCAACCCAGCCTCGGATTGGTGGCAGGTGGAAATCACCAACGATGGAGGAAACACGTGGCAATATTTAGAAAACACCTCACAGCAAGACATTTCTTGGCGTCGCAAGGCCTTTCGCGTTGCAGATGTTTTTGAACCAACCGAGTCGTTCCAGATGAGATTCATCGCATCCGACAGCACCACGGTTGGCGAATATCTTGACGGTGGAAGTCTTGTGGAAGCAGCCTTAGACGACATTGTTCTTTATGACCTTCCTGCAGTAGAGTCAGTGACTGAAACAGAGTCAATCCAAGTGAACGTCATGCCGAACCCGGCACATTCTCAAGCTGTTCTTACGGGTTGGATACCTACGGGAACGGTCCGAATATGGGACCTGCAAGGTCGTGAAGTGGCGGCGGTCAGGAGCAATGGCTCAGGACGAGTCACTCTCGATGTTTCTGGCTGGACAGAGGGAATGTACTTGGCCAGTGGTTGGGATTCAAACTTGGCGCGGATTCAAATCAAATTTGAAGTCAAGCACTGAGCTCAATTGAATCAAACGTCTTCTGTCGCTGACAGGACAATCCACCCCACGTTTCCATTGTCGAGTTCGATCTCCGACCATTCCGAGGTTCGGCCCAAAATGCGTGCCCGTGTCCCTTCATGGAGCTGAAACAGCACCGTTCCGGATTCGGATGGGGAACTCGTGACATCCACTCGATCGGACATGATGACCAACTGACGTGGAGACTCCATCTGGGCATCTGATTCTTGGGCACAGGCTAGGCCAAGAACACCGAGTAGCAGAGAAGCGAGAGCAAGGAATCCCAGCGTATTGCGGGAATCGCGACTTTCTCTTTTCCACCGAAAAGCCCAAAGTCCCCATGAAGCACTCCACCACAGCAAGGACCACCAGATCCATCCCATCAAACGTCCAGGACCTATCCAAGAAGAGAGCCAAGAGGACAAGCCCAACTTGGGAATGATTGTAATGCGGTCCACAATTTTGGTTTGAAGCAAGGCGAGGTTGGCCTGCAAATCTTCCTGAGCGTCATCGAGAAGTTTGGCTCGTTCGTAGTGCAGTCTGGCTTTGCCCCATTCTCCGAGTTTGAATGCTGCATTGCCGGCATTGAATTCTGATTCGAAGTGACGGTGGGTCGCAAGGATAGATTCGTATCGTGTCAGTGCCAGTTCAAACTGTCCATTTTCGTAAGCCTCATTTGCCGATTCAAATTCGGCGTCGAGTTGTCCGAATGAGGCATGACACAGCGCCATGGCAAACAGAAGTAGGCTTTCTCGGATGGGCATCATGACAAATTGGATTCTGTGGTTTCCGCCAATGCGATGAGTTGTTTTGCCAACGAGTCTATGTTTCCCTGGGAGGCCCCGTAGCGTTGCATTTCACAAGCCATCCAAAATTCATCCCAAGACTCGGCCAGTGACATGTCTTTCTGAGATAAATGGATTTTTACTGCATCACGAGTGAGCTGGGAGCGCTCCCACCCCAATTTGGCCATGAGGTATTGTTCCATGGCTTCACCCACAGTTTCGATGGTCAAGTCCTTTTTCAATGTGGCCTGTAGAATTCGAAATGCATGCCGCTTTCTCGTTCCAAGGACATCAGCCTTGGCCAAATTGTGACGACGACGACGAATGGCCGCAAAAGCAAATGTTGCAGGCGCCGTGAGCATCCCAAATGCGAACGCCCACGTTGTCCAAGGTGGTCTGCTGCGGGGGATGAATCTACTTGGAGACGTCAAAATGTGACGCACATCTTGAGTTAATACCTGAACATCTTGTTGATGTGTAAAAGTCATGGAAGTGCCATCACGGCTTGGATTTTTCCTCACGTGAACGTCTAATGCCTCAGTCAAACTCGTGACATGTCTCCCTGTGAGAGGGTCAAAATGTATGGCCTCGTAAGCTGGAAGATTGTAGTCGCCGGGCGCCCGAGGGATGACGACAAATTTGAATGCACGTGAGCCCAATTCTCCACGTGAAGTCACTGAAATTTTGTCTGTTACTTCGGCTTCAAAGACTTCAAATTCTTTGGGCCAGACCAATTCGGGTTCACGAAGGAATTTCAAATTGCCGGATCCTTTGAATTTGACTTCGAGATTGAAGGCTTCGTTGACATCTACGGTATCTGCAGACAAGGTTTGAGTCACCTTTAAGTCAGAGAAGGTGCCGGTGGAATTGGCAGGCGACACCTCTGGCAACGGAAGCACCTCGATTTCCACAGCATCACATGTCGCTTGAATATCACGTCCCTCAAAAAAATTGATTCGCAAGTAGCCTGTCAAGTTGAAGCCCTGCAAAGTGAATGTCCCCGTTTGTTGAGGAAACGCCACAATTTGACGTACGGTTGCAACATTGTAACGCTTGCCGTTGATGAGTTGTGGTTCCCATCGCGCTTCAGCCGTTTGCACAGTTTCTTTCCAAAATCCTTCCAATTCTGGAATGTCGTAATTCCGCACGTCAAGGTTGGTGTATCGATTGTAAATCTTGTAAGTCAAGACGAGGGATTCTCCCAGATATACGGTGCGTTTGCTAGGTTCGATGGCTGT
>DCBH01000052.1:0-667 GCA_002313415.1 Flavobacteriales bacterium UBA1112 | reverse complement strand
TGCCTGATTCAACGAGAATTTCAACAGCATTGCTTTTCAGGGTGCCACGGTTTGTTTGCCAATTCATGACCGGGATGTCAACCTTTTGTTCAGCGGTGACAGCATAACCGTATGTAAATTGTTGTTTGGATGAAGTGACGCCATTGATCCACTGCGTGTTGCTCGAGGTGCTAGGTCCCATTCGCCAATCAAGACCTCGGATTTGTGGCGGATCGATTTGTTTGACCTTACAATTGACAAAAGTCACCGTGAGTCGGATGAGGTCTTGCTGCTTCACCTGTGTGGCATTGACAGTCAGCTCCACAGAGGCATCTTGACCACGCACGGGCATCCAAGAGACGAGCATCATCGAGACCACTGTCAGATAAATCCCTTTGCAATAGAAGCAGAAATTTGTCATGCGATTACCAGTCTTTTTCGATGTTTTTCGAAGTGCCTTTTCCTCGCTTTTGAGCTTGGGCCGCCCGCAATTTGGCTTGAACTTCTGATTCTTGGCGTTCCAAGCTTTCTAAAATTCGTTGCATGTCGGCACGACTGATTTGACCTTCTTGAGCTTCTTCGCTCTGCTGGGGTTGAGACGCTTCATTCTTTGAACTGGAGCTTTCATTGGCACTGCTGTCCTCATCACTGTCCTGGTTCTGTTCTCCGTCTTGGTTCTGCTCTCCGT
>DCBH01000079.1:5121-6134 GCA_002313415.1 Flavobacteriales bacterium UBA1112 | reverse complement strand
TCTGCCACAATCCACAGGTGAAGGCCTCGAGGATTTGCCAAATCGCGGCGCAAGCGTCCCACAAATACCTCGTCTCTGCCCTGAGCTTTCAGCGGCATGGGGTAGACGGCTTGGCTCGGTTCGTCTTCAACCACAACCCCTGGAAAGGCATTTAAGCTTTCTCTTACATCCTCGAGTTCAAAATCCTCGGCCAACTCCAAATAAACCGCTTCGCTGTGTCCGCCCATCACGGGGACCCGCACTGCTGTGCAAGAGAGTTGAACGGAAGAATCTCCCATGATTTTCTTGGTCTCTTGGTGGACCTTCATCTCTTCTCGCGTGTATCCATTTTCTTGGAAGGCGTCACAGTGAGGCAAGCAGTTTTGATCTATAGAATGAGGATAGACACCTTGGCCTTTTTCACCTCGTCGTTCCGCCTCCATTTGGGCCACTGCAGCTTGACCCGTTCCCGTCACGCTCTGATATGTGTTGACCACACCTCGCGTTATTCGCCATCTGTCGTGCAGGGGCTTCAAACACATGACCAATTGAATGGTGGTGCAGTTGGGATTGGCAACAACCAAATCCATTGGTGTCAACTCCCCACCGTTCACCTCGGGCACAACAAGTTTGTGCTCCTCAGACATGCGCCACGCACTGCTGTTGTCTACGACAGTGATTCCCGCCGCTGAAAATTGTGGTGCCCATGCAGTACTCAAGTCTCCTCCGGCTGAAAACAGTGCGACGTGCGGATTTTGGGCCAACGCATCTTCGATCGACATGACAGTGACATCCTTCCCCCTGAACTTCACATGGCTTCCAACTGACCGGGATGAAGCCACGGGCAACAAGCGCTCAATTGGAAAATTCCTCGCTTCAAGAACGGCCAACATGGTGCGACCCACCATCCCCGTTGCCCCCACTACTGCGACATTCAATTTGGGCAACTCTGCATTCATCTGATGAACAAAACTGGGTTTGTGAATGGCACTAGAACATACACGCGGTGGTGCGCCATCGCTCTGCGAAAATAA
>DCBH01000079.1:0-4732 GCA_002313415.1 Flavobacteriales bacterium UBA1112 | reverse complement strand
TAGAACTACCCCACCCTAAAAATTACGAGCGACGTTTACGACCTTTCCGCAATGAGAGACGGCATCCTTTTAGAGCATTGGAGTGCGCCTGATCAAGCCCCTTTGACTTTGGCTGTTGGAGTTCTCGTGGGCACATGGCTCTTAATTGCAGGATTCCGCCGTGAGGCCCAAAGGTTGAAATGGGCATGGACGCGTCCGCGAAATCTCACCACCCGGAATGCCTCTGAAACTCCGCAAACCATTGGGGTCATTTTAAACGCTGCCTTGGGTCTATTTGGAATTTGGTCGGGACTTATTGTCTTGTTTAGGTCGAGCGATGTAACGATGCCATGGTGGGCGGTTTTCGCATGGGTAACTGCGAGTTGGTTGATGCGAATGATGGCAGGAAGGTTGTTGGTGAATGCGAGAGACGTCGCCACCACGTGGGTGGAGATCTCACGCCACAATCAAACTTGGATTGGATTGACCCTGGCATCTTGGTGCATCGTGGCCTGCATGAATCCCTTTGTCCACCACACTGAAGCCGCGCCTTGGGGAGCAGTGGTTCTCTTTTCAGTCGCAATGTTCTTCAGCTCCATACGTACAAGTCAAGTGTTCAATGCCGCTCGTCAACAGCAGGTTGTTGGAATCTTGTATCTTTGCGTCCTCGAATGGAGCTGGACCTTGTTTTGGATATCCTGGAGCATCCGCGCCGTCCTTCGAGGACATTGAATCGCACCACCCATGGCCCAAAAGATCAAAACCGTTCTGATCTCACAGCCCAAGCCGTCCACGGAGAAGTCCCCGTACTTCGACTTGGCTGACAGACAGAAGCTTACCATTGATTTCCGTCCATTCATTCATGTGGAAGGAATGGACGCCCAAGAATTCCGTCAACAGCGGGTCGATCTCGCGGAACACACCGCGGTGATTTTGACCAGTCGACTGGCAGTGGATCACTACTTCCGAATGGCAAAAGAAATGCGTTTCGACGTGCCAGATTCAATGAAATACTTCTGCATTTCAGAGAGCACGGCTTATTATCTCCAGAAGTACGTTCAGTATCGAAAACGCAAAATTTTCCACGGTACCATCAAATTCGATGAGGTTGTGAGCTTGATGAAGAAGCACAAGGGCGAGAAATTCCTGTTGCCGTCTTCTGATTTGCTCAAAAACAGCATCCCCAAAGCCTTGGATGATGCTGAATTTGATTATTCCCGGGCCATCATGTATCGCACGGTTTGTTCAGACTTGAGTGATTTGAGTGACGTGAAATACGATGTTCTCGTGTTCTTCAGCCCAAGTGGAATTGAATCCTTGTTTAAAAACTTCCCTGATTTTGAGCAAGGCTCAACCCGCATCGCCGTTTTTGGTCCCACTACGGTCAAAGCTGCGGAAGCAGCTGGATTGCGCATCGACATCAATGCTCCAACAACCAAGGCGCCGTCAATGACCATGGCCTTGGAGCAATACATTACTGGCTGAGTGCAAACCCTATCCAAGTGCGAGCGACTTAAGTCCACTGCTGTGATGGAGCTTGCTTTCGAGAAGGGAATCAAAATCAAGGCCTTTCCCCTTTTCGCCCGTGCAGTTCAAACAAAACTTCCACACGACGTGCCTTTCCAGGCCGCATTTTCAGTTGGAAAAAAACGCTTTCGACGGGCGGTAGATCGAAATCGAATCAAGCGTCTGATGCGGGAGGCTTGGCGAATGGAGAAAGTCGATCTCGCCAAAAATTGGAAACCTGGCTCAACACAATGGGCAGTGGTGTTCATCTTTGTAGGGAACGAGATCCCCTCTTTCTCCGATTGCCAGCAACTCATCCAACGCGCCGCAAATCGCTTGGCCTCGGAAATGACATCTGGAGAATGAGCTCCCTCGGCTCAACCCATTAAAACCCTGCCGCTCATGCGCCGCTTGTTTTTCATCCTGTGCCTTCCTCTCGTCTTCGTCGTTGTTCTGGCCGCATCGGTCAAAGATGACTATTTCGAAATGTCGAAACAACTGGAAATCATGCAGTCGGCGTTTCGAGAATTGAACCTATTCTATGTCGATGAACTTGCCCCGGGGGAGCTCATGGAAACAGGCATCAAAGCCATGCTAGCAAAGCTAGACCCCTACACTCGGTATTTCCCAGAAACCAAAATGGAAGACGTTCGCTTCATGCAAACGGGCGAATACGGCGGAATTGGCGCAAGCGTTGAGAAGCGAGATGGACAAACAATTGTGGTGAATTTGCTCGAAGGAGAGCCCGCCGCGCAAGCAGGTCTGCAGTTGGGCGATGTCATAACCCATGTCAATGGTCGATCACTCACTGATCTTGATCAAAACCAAATTGGAGAACTCATGCAAGGCGCGACGGGAACCAACGTCAGTGTGGACATCCAGCGTCCCGGCACCTTAGAGTTACTCACATTCAACCTCGAACGGCGAAAAGTGAAAGTCCCAGATGTGCCTTATCAAGGCATGTTGAGCGAAACCACAGGATACCTGGCCCTGAATTCGTTCACCAAGACAGCCAGCTTCGAAGTGCGAAAAGCATTGCTCAACCTCACAGACTCGCTGGGAGCCAAACACGTTGTGATTGACCTACGAGGGAATGGCGGTGGACTTTTAAGGGAGGCAATTTCGATGGTCAATTTGTTCGTCGGCAAAGGTCAAGAAGTGGTCAGTACCAAAGGAAAAACGTCTGATTGGAACAAATCCTACAAAACGCGCGGAAATGCACTGCGACCAGACTTACCCATTGCGATTTTGGTTGATGGAAAGTCTGCATCCGCGAGTGAGATTGTGGCAGGGACTCTGCAAGATTTGGACCGAGCTGTCGTTGTGGGGTCGGAATCATTTGGCAAGGGGCTCGTCCAGCAGACCAAAAAACTTGCCTACGGAACCAGAATGAAGGTTACAGTCGCCAAGTACTACACCCCGAGCGGTCGATGCGTGCAACGCTTGGATTACAGCCACCGAGATGATGAAGGAGAGGTCCACGCCGCAGCAGACTCAACGTTGAATACATTCTATACCTCAAATGGGAGAGAGGTTTTAGAGGGAAGAGGCGTTCTACCAGACATCGAAGTCGCTCAACCTGAACTGAGTTATGTACTCAGGGGCCTGTTGGAGAATGGCGTACTTTTTGATTTCGCTGTGCAACACCGCGATGCCATCCAGACGCCCGAAGATGCTGTCAACTTCAAGGTCAGCGAAAGCACCTGGGAAGCTTTTGTGAACTTCACCCAGAGTCTTTCTGAGCTCCCCTATGCTTCCAAAACCCTCGAAGCGTTTCAAACATTGAAGCTTAAAGCTCAAGAGGAGTTGCTTGATGCACCGAATGCAACCGCCCTCGAAGCTCTGAGTTTGGGACTCAAGGCCAACGTAGGCGATGATTTAAATCGCCACAGAGCAGAGGTCGAACTCGAATTAGAGCAGGAGCTCGTAATGCACCTGTACAACACCTCTGGTGAATACCGCCACGGCTTGGCTTTGGATCCCGTGGCCCAAAAGGCCGTCCAATTGCTTGAATCCAACGACTACATCTCGATTCTTCAGGGCCCTGCAGACCAAAATTGATGGGTTTTTTGAGATTTGAAGACGCGGCCAAGTGGGGTTGGGCAGCTCTAATTTGGGGTGCACCTTGGTCACACGCCGCCATGACTGCAGGTACTTTTTGGGTCACGCTTTGTGCTTTAGGTTGCGCCTTTACGCAGAAGACAAAAGGCGCACGAATGACCTTCCGTCCGCTGTTGTGGCTCTTTGGGCTGATGGCCTGGCAATGCACGTCCCTGGCTTGGACAGACAATCTCGAGTGGGGCTTGCAACTTGGATCCGTTCAGATGGCCATGCTTGCTCTCGCATTTTCGTGGAACTTCGCCCCTCTTGCTCATCATCGGGTCACACACAAGTGGGTGTTTCAAAGCGCTGCATTGGCCATGTTTGGAACTCTTGTGTGGGGCGCAGTTAGGACTGGACAGGGGGAATGGCTCGAAAACCGCGATTGGACTCCTTGGACCTCGCACATTCGTTTGGGGATGTTGGCCGCACTTGGTTGGGTATGGGGGTCGAGGCATCAGTCCACGAAAAGCTGCATTGGTTTCGGCATTCTTTGGCTTGTCTTTACTGCCGTCACGGGATCGCTCACAAGCGCATTGCTTTGGCCAGTGGCCTGCATTTGGATGCTTTGGGAACGGCTTCCATCATCGTCAAAACGACATTTGGTCCTAGGTACAACGCTAGGCTGTTTTGCTTCGCTAGGCGGAATCATATGGTGGCTCCAACCTGTTCCTGTTCCGTTCCCAGAAGTTGAGCTTCCCAAAATGACCGCTCAGGGAAACGAGTATGTTCACCACCCCGAGCGCACATTGTCTGAAGGAGGACATCGCCTTCATCTGTTCATGTGTCCCGAAGAATGGGAAGCGGCGTGGTCCCAAATCAGCGAAGTGCCGCTCGACGCTCCCAACGATGCGGGGTTCTCAGTGCGGGACAGGCTGCCACGCTACCTCACATCTCTCGGGTGGGCAAAGGACGGAGAACATATCCTTCGCCTGAATCAATACGATGTCCAAGCCATTGAGCGAGGTGCAACTCATGCATATCCCGCCAAAGGCATCCGATTGCGACTCCGCGAATTGCGGCGCGAATGGGAGGTTTGGCGCGACGGAGGGCACGCTTCAGGACACGCACTCTTTCAAAGAATTGAATACTGGCAAACGGGATGGTGCGCATGGATGGAATCATTTTGGTTTGGTCATGGAATGGG
>DCBH01000095.1:9151-10634 GCA_002313415.1 Flavobacteriales bacterium UBA1112 | reverse complement strand
GACAAGAACCTTTGACAGGGACTGAAAATTCTCAGCGAGCTGAAAACTTTCTGTCTGATCGCAGACTTGACTGAGTCAAGCCTGTTGGTTTCGCTTTCCAAGGTCCATCCGAAGATGAATCTTTCAGTCTGCTAGACCAGTTGACCTCCTTGCTGGTACAAAGAAGTATCAGATCTCCGGCATTCCAAAAAAAATCAACATTTCGAAATTCACATTCTATCAACTGCAATTGCAAACAATTGTGGATTACGCAGAATGAAGGCCAATCCAAGAGGATAGCATTGGCATAAATTAATGGCAAACATCAAATCCGTCTGCAGTCCAATTTATTTACGCCCGGAAAAAGCGCAGGCTTACCGTGGCAGGTAAGCTCGATGGAAATGTGCGGCTATGTTCCATCTGCATGTCTAAACCTGCTTCAGCCGCCATGGAATCAAAGACTGGGATTTCAAGGATGTATTGATCCGAAAATCCATGGGTGGCATCGTAAGCTGTTGCAGGGAGTTTTCCCTGCATGAGTATGGCATTCTCGGGGGCCACCGTATGCAGCTCAATCATCAAAAGGCCATGTTGCGCCACATAAGCAGACCACTTCATCAAATGCTCCTTGAGGCTTTGCTCCACATTGCGCAACTTCAGCCGCTCACCTCGAAAGGAGAATGCTCCGGAGGACACAGGTTCTTCAGGACGGTCAATGATTGGTGGATTGTAAATCCGGTTATGATCTAAAAAGGAGCGCACATTCATCAAGTCTCCCAAACGAACGCCGTGCCTTTCATACAGGTCCAATGCAAGTTGATCTGGATCGCCGATGTCACCCCATATAAAATGTCCTTTTACCCCTTTCTGGCGGAAGTGGTCCGCCGTCGCTACGAGCGCTTCTTGATTGAAGTCGGCCCCTACAAGCATCAAAGGCCATTCATCTAAATGACTTCCGCGCAACGTATCTGACTCTATCACCTTAAGCATGTGCAACAACAGAGCGCCATTGCCACAGCCCATGTCGCAGAGGCCTAGCGGCTGTTCATCTAGCGGGGCATTGAAGACATCTTTGACCACTTGGTCAAGGTGAGAAAAATACGCTTGATGTGCGCCTCCAGACCCCCAAACATTCAACGTCCGATCCACATGGATTTCTGCTTTCCCAGGGCCATTTCGCCACAACCACGATCCATCTCCGAAAAGAAGCTCGTTGGTCCACAGGAAGGTTTGTGTGTAGGACGTCGTGACACCGTAGGCAGCTGCACGCTGCAGGAAAAATCCCCCTAAAGCGCTGTCAGTCCAGCTCAACGCATCCATCACCTCCCTCCAAGCCTCCTGCAATTGAGGGTGCAATTGTGTTGTGGCTTGAGACACGTCGTCCCAGGACTTCATCGCCTCAGTCCCGAATGCAGTCCCGAGCATGACCATCCAAGGCGCCATGAGAGCACCTTCAAGATGCACTCTGAGCCGTTGGTCCAAACTGAGCATCTGATTTGTTGTT
>DCBH01000095.1:0-8763 GCA_002313415.1 Flavobacteriales bacterium UBA1112 | reverse complement strand
TCTTTAGACAAAGGCTGTTGCGGACGGTTCCACATGCCGACACTTTGTTCCAGCCACGCCCGGCCTCTTTGATAAAGGTGTCGATTTTGTATCCACCCTGTTACATCCGGATTTTTCAATGGAATGTAGGTGACCTTATCCTCACCGTAGTGTGCGTCGAGAATTCCTTGAGAGCACAACATGCGGAGCCCCACATTCAAGTAACCTGGATTTGCCCCGAACAACGAAGCCAATTCATCTACATCTCCACCAGATTGAATGACTTCCTCCAAAACCCCACTCTCATCCAGCACCGGAATCACACCGCTCATGGCCAGTCCGTCCAAATGAAAGAACAGGCGCGACCGCCATTGGCGCTGCAAATCTTTGTTCACGGGTGGAAATGAATTCATCGATTCTCAGCTCAGATAAATGTCAGCGTTTCTTGCCGCTTTGCATGGCATCCCGATGCAAGGTCACAGCAAGGGTCTTCGCTTTGAAGTAGGCCATGCTGATGTATTGACGTCCGCCGTAGAGATTGTCTTGACCCCAACTGTTTTTGATGACGAAGTACTCGCTCCCTTTTTGGTCGATGGCCAATCCTACGATATGCATCAGATGGTCGTCTGTTGTCGTATGATTTTCAAAACCCTCTTGTCGAGAAGCTTGGGAAACCTTCGCCTCTTCGATGACTTCTTTAAACATCATGGCTTCCTCTTCAACAGCAGGAAGCAATGCCATGCCATTGCGAAAACTGAATCCCTTTTCTGACACGTCAGCATCCCAAGCCACCGTGTATCCATCCATGAGGGCCTTCCGGACCACGCGGGTGAGATCTTCAATGGGGAGATTCAAGAATTGTCCACGCGAAAAATTGTCGGGAACTTCCAACACAAAGGTTTCTCCAAAGGAGTGGTGGCTGAAGCTCGTCAGCGACACATACTCTGAAGGATTGATTCCGAGGTAATCTCTGAACGAACCAGGTGTGTAAGTCTTGCCGTTGTACTGAAAAGAAGAAGGCAACTTGCCGAGGTAAGCGTCGCAAATGCCATCCACCGCATCGCGCCAATCGTCAGACAACACTTTTTGCTTGGACATGGCCTTGACTGCGGCTGAAAGAACCGCATCCAGCTCGCCGTGGTCGTATACCAATTCACCGGCATCCAATCCAGTAAATGCGAAATCTGGAACGAGTCCGTAATCAGCCGCTGCATTTAAAACATCATGGCACAAGCTACCGGGACCGAACTGGTGCAACCCATGATGACGCAAAAACATCTCCGCCTTCAATGGATAGGTGTAACGCACTGAAGCCATTTCGCTTAGATCGACGACCTCACCGCTGATGCGAGCAGCTTCACTTTCCAAAAAACTGGTTGTCGAAAAACTCCAGCATGTGCCCGTTTGGCACTGATCCTTCACTGAAGTTGCTGTCAAATCTGCAAGTGTTTTGAACGTGTAGAGTGGAGCTTGCTCTTTGTCTTGCTCCTGAGCGCTCAGAATCATCGGAAATCCAGCGAGTACCGCGATGAGAAAAATTTGTTGTTGCATGCGTTCAATTTACGTTCAACTTCTGACGTACCCTCAACTCCTGCTTGTGTTTGTCACGAGATTTTGTTTTCCAATTGGTCCATTCGCTTCTCAAAACGAGGCTCGAACAAAATCTCCAAATTCTGACGGAATCATCCAAGTGATGAATGCCGCCATGTTCCATCCTTTGTAGGATTCTGTGCCGAGGTTGATGTTGTCTCGACTGCCGCGAACATTCAATTCGATGTGTCCCCCCTCCTCAAATTCTACGGCGATGCCTGCGGCAGAATAGAAGCCTGTACCCCACTGGGTAAGCACGTTACTTGCAGGCGACAATTGTCCCCCTGCTCCGTTTCCAATGGCCGTGAGAAGGTTCACTTCGTAGGAGGCATTGCCCGTTTGACTTGACGACTGTGCTCGTGACATGACGACGTAATTTTCTTCAATGGCTACTGCATTCGCCAGCCCTCCAAATTCAAGACACCAAGACACATCCTCCGTGATGTAAATGGCTGTTCTATAACCGAGGGCGATGTTGAGGCGCTGCTCCTTGCCGAGGATGGGGTAGGTTCTCACATCTTCATCCCCCTGACCTTGGTCTGGCAGGCCACCTGTACTCAGTGACCAAGCTCCCTCGGCCGAGACTTGTGCCACATCCAAATGGCAAACCAAAGCTGTTTCAGGATTCCAAAATTTGGCCATTTTCAAACCGAAAAACAGAGAAGGCTTGTACTGCATCAATGGCAGACTGTAGATGTTCCATGCAGGGAAATCATTCAAAATGCCCGTCACCGGATGAGTCTGCTGCTGATTCTGCAGTTGCTGTAGGCGCTCTCCGATGCCCCAAATCTGTGCACCGGCATCAGACAATTCATGGTCCCCTGCACCATCATAGAAGTACGCTGCTTGTGGAAAACCCCTGTAAACACCAATGTTCACTCCAAACTCCAATCCCTCCCGAGAATCATAAGAATAATCGTCATCGTCATTACCGTAGACCCTCATTTGACCAAAAGCCACCATAGGCGCCAACAACAAGGACCCCAGCACAAGCCAGCCTATCCACATCTTCCTTGTCCATTCCATCATGATTCAAAGGTCGCGAAATAATTGTTCCGCACGGAAAAGCGGGCGCCAGCGATGCAACCACATCTGTATTGTGACTTTCAACGACGGTTAAGATGCACACAGTTCCGTGCAATCAAGGAACGAGTTTAGGGGCTTCGCTCAAGACATTCATTCGCACCTCCAAGCGCGTGACGGGCCAATCGCTCGCATCACGAGGAGTTGCTGCCAACTGATCTACAACTTCCATGCCCTTCACAACGTGCCCAAACACCGTGTGTTCACCATCCAAATGAGGTGCACCTCCCTGAGTTGCATAAGTCAATGCCTGCGCATCTGTGTAACGGCGTCCCTTGTCGCGTTGAATTCCTCCAAGTTCCTGGGCTCCTATTCTTCGGCCCGTAACAATGTAGAAGTCATACCCCGAAGAACGCTTGTCTGGGTTGTCGTTGTAACTGCGCGACATGGCCAATGCGCCACGAACATGAATCCTGTCTTCCCTGAACTCCGATGGCAGGGTGTGCCGTCCAATTAAGAAACGAAGCTGTTGCGGTCGCTCTTCCTCACTGTTTCCGCCTTGAACCACAAAATCAGGAACAACCCTTGTGAATTCCGCAGGGTCAAAATATCTCCTGTAGACTTTGTACAAAAAATTGGCCCGATGAATCGGAACATCATCGAACAACTCCACCACGATGCGTCCGTATTTGGTATCGAGTGCAATCCGATTTTCGGATTGTGTATTGCCCCACTCCTGCAAGAAGGCCGATGCGTTGTCGTCCGTCAACGTGGGGAAATCTGACGCCACCAAGCGACGAATGCGCTCATCAATCTTCACTTCTTTTTTTTTGATTTCAACAGGCTTGACGATTGACACTTCAGAGTCTTGAGATCCGCAACCCCAAAGGACGAAAACCATCGCAACCCACATCCAACACTCCTTCATTTGACAAACATACCCAGCACGTACATTCATTGCGTATCGCAAGCCCATCTTCGTTCTGTGAAGTTTGCCATCGTCGACATAGAAACAACAGGAGGTTCCGCCAAAACACGCGGAATCACAGAGATCGGCATCGTTGTCACAGATGGTCAAAAAGAGCTTGACCGCTGGAGTTCCCTCATCAATCCCTACGAATTGATTCCTCCTCGAATTGAAGCCCTCACCGGCATTACCAACGACATGGTGGCGGACGCCCCAGGCTTTCCTGACATAGCTGAAAAGGTCGAGTTCATGCTGAGGGACTGTGTATTTGTAGCTCACAATGTCGGATTTGACTACGCCTTCATTCGAGGACATTTTGAAGCGATCGGGCAATCTTGGCGGCGCCCGAAGCTGTGCACTGTGCGATTGTCACGCAAAGCTTTTCCAGGGTTGCCGCGCTACGGCCTCGGTGCCCTGTGTGACGCCAAAGGCATCCGACATGCCAACCGACATCGCGCCATGGGCGATGCTGAAGCCACGGTAGAACTGTTTCATCAAATTTCCGCTTCTGAACGAGGGAAAAATGCGATTCAAGGTGCCCTGAAACGAGGCACGCGTGAAAATTGGATGCCCCAGCACGTGGCGGCTTCTGAATTTGACGCCTTGCCCGACGAACCCGGTGTCTATTGGTTTCTCGACAACCAGGGCAAACCGCTGTACATCGGCATGAGCATCAAATTGCAGCAACGCGTTCGCAGTCACTTTTCTGGCACCACCGCCTCGCGCAAACGTCAAACCCTGCTTCAACAGATGCGCAGCCTGAAGCACGAACTCTCAGGAAGCGAATGGATGGCCGTCGTGATGGAGGATGTCCGGATTCGAGCACACTGGCCTCCTCTCAATCGCGCTCAAAAACAGCCACGTGCCTATCGGACTGTGATTTCCTACCGAGACAGGCAAGGCCGAAGTCGGCTGGCCATACGAACGCAAGCCAGTGCCCGTGACGCCATTCGAACATTTCATTCTGAAGCAAGTGCGCGGGCGTGGTTGCATGAACAGGCCAGAGAACATGATTTGAATCCCGAGTGGCTCGGACTCGGTCGATGGGACTCGACTGAACCAGTCTCTCAAGAAGCCCACGAAGCCAACTTCGATTCAGCCATGGCCCAATGGCGAAATGTGTTATCTGGATGGTTCGTCGAATC
The DNA here is from genome assembly GCA_002313415.1 of Flavobacteriales bacterium UBA1112. Classification (GTDB taxonomy): domain Bacteria; phylum Bacteroidota; class Bacteroidia; order Flavobacteriales_D; family Sanyastnellaceae; genus UBA11663. Next base: position 4,059 of record DCBH01000095.1, on the reverse strand, counting down.
CGGCAGAACACGTGACGAACGAGGCATCATCGCCGTGATCGATGGACATGTCCGGGGATATGGCTTCGTCGAAGCCTCAGATCTCGAAGAACTGAATCCGACTGAAGAAGGTCAAAGTTGCCTTCGAGAACTCACTCTCGGGCTTCATCCCGTGGCGCCAAGCTCCACATTAGATGCAAGACTCCGAGAACAGGTGATGCGCAACCCAACATGGGTTGAGCGAATGTGATGTCCGCAGTCAGTTTTCAATCCAGATCATGCCACCGAGTGAGGTTTGTACGTGACCACAGGCTTGCGCGTAATTCAGTACGGCACGAACGCTTGAAGGGCTAGGGCTTACCCAAGTCTCATCCACAGTACCCTCAAAAGAAAAGTCGTCAGAGAAGAATGATTTCATGAACGTGTTTTGATGTTCTCCCCTCAAACGAAGAAGGACGCACCGTATTGTGTGCGTCCCTCCAAAAATGATTTGACCTGGATTTAGCGTGGTGTCAGCGTGAGATTTTGATCTTCCACCATTTTCCTCAAATTGATCAACGCGTAACGCATACGACCCAATGCAGTGTTGATGCTAACCTCTGTCTCCTCAGCAATTTCTTTGAAACTCAAATTATGCGTCAAGCGCATTTGAATCACCTGTTGCTGCTCCTCTGGCAATGATGGAATCAACTGGCGCAACTCACTTAAAATCTCGTCTTCGACCAGTCGGTCCTCTGCACTGGGTGCGTCATTGGAAAGGGTGTCAAAAATGTCAAACTCATCGGTAGGCCGCACCATGCGTCTTTTCCGATTTCTTCGAAAGTGGTCGATGGCTGCATTGTGTGCAATGCGCATGATCCAAGGGCCAAACTTGCCCTCCTCGACATATCGACCTGTTTTCAAAATTTGAACAACTTTGATCCAAACGTCTTGAAACAAATCGTTCGCAATTTCCTCATCGCGCACCACGAAGTGGATTTTAGAGAAAACTCCTTGTTGGTAGCGATTCAACAAAGTTTCAAAAGCTCGATCTTGCCCCTTCCTGTAGGCGCAGATGAGCTCACCGTCTGTGTGGGATGCATGCATGACACAACTCTTTAATTCATACCTCTTAAGCGGGGCGATCCCGTGTCGAGGCTTCATGAAATGGAACTAGAGTCGAATGTGTCGTATCGCGTTATGCTTAGGTTTTGACTGAGAATACCCCCTCAGTCAGGTACCAATATATCTTATTTAACTGACCAGTCCAAACCTCAGGTACCTTCACGGTGTTAAAATCTGCAATGAAGATTGACATTCACGGCGCTCGCGTTCACAATCTCAAGGATGTTGACGTCAGCATTCCCAAGGAGCGACTGACTGTTGTCACTGGACTTTCAGGTTCAGGCAAGAGCAGTTTGGCCTTCGATACACTGTACGCGGAAGGCCAACGTCGCTATGTGGAAAGTCTCAGCAGTTACGCTCGTCAATTCTTAGGTCGATTGGAAAAACCCGATGTCGATCGCATTGATGGACTCTCCCCAGCAGTGGCCATTGAACAACGCAGCGCCTCTGGTGGGCCACGAAGTACCGTAGGTACAAGAACAGAGGTTCTTGATCACTTACGCATGTTGTATGCGAGAATTGGAAAAACGCGCTCGCCTGTTTCTGGCAAATCGGTGCGCAAGGACACCGTCACAGATGTTGTAGATGCCGTTAAAAACATGTCCCAGAAGCGAATGATGTTGGTGGCTCCTTTGCAATCGCGGAAAGACCGAAGCGCCGAAGATCAACTTCGAGTTTTGCAACAACAGGGCTATTCTCGTGCTTGGACCTCTCAAGGTGCAGTGCGTCTGGAAGATGTTCAATCTGAAGACGTGCTTGGGCTGGTCATTGACCGGTTTTCCCCCAAGTCCGTTGAAGACGACCCTGGACGTGTTGCCGATTCCATCGAAACGGCTTTTTTTGAAGGCGGCGGGCGATGCCAAATATGGACGGCCAAGGACACAGGCGACGCTGTTTGTCAAGAATTCAATGATCGGTTTGAACGAGATGGCATACTCTTTCCAGAGCCCAGTCCCGACATGTTCAACTTCAACAGTCCTGTAGGCGCATGCAGTACCTGCGAAGGATACGGTCACGTGCTTGGCATTGACCCAGGCAAAGTCATCCCAGACCACACCAAAAGCATCTACGAGGGGGCCATTGCACCTTGGCGCGGAGAGCGCACCGGGCGGTGGAGAGAGCGTCTGGTCATGGGTGCCAAAGATGCGGGTCTCCCGGTGCACTCACCCTGGCATTCGTTGTCAGAAGAACAACGAGCGATGGTTTGGGATGGATGCCGGCATTTTAAGGGGATCCACGACTTTTTCGCCACTTTGGAAGCCAAGAGCTACAAAATTCAAAATCGCGTGATGATTAGTCGCTACCGAGGACGCACACTTTGCAGCACATGCAAAGGAACTCGGCTCAGCAAAGACACCCACAACGTCTTCATAGGAGATCACACCTTGCCTCTTTTGCTTCAAATGCCCATCGACGAAGTGCTCTCTACAATTCGTGGCTGGCAACTTTCCTCGAACGATGCAACCATTGCAGAGCGCTTACTGTGGGAGATTGAAACGCGTTTGCAATGTCTACTCGATTTGGGTTTGGGATATTTAACCTTGATGCGCGGCAGCCCCACCCTGAGCGGTGGAGAATCTCAACGCATCGCCCTCAGCTCATGCGTCGGAAGTACGCTCGTTGGCAGCACCTATGTCTTGGATGAACCAAGCATTGGTTTGCACCCCGAAGACACATTCCAACTCATTGGTGTGTTGAAAAGGCTGCGTAACCAAGGAAACACCGTGGTGGTTGTCGAACACGACGACGACATCGTCAACGCCGCAGACCATGTGGTTGACATGGGTCCGCGCGCGGGTTCCTTTGGTGGTGAAGTTGTTTTTAGTGGTCCGCACTCAGGTCTTTCCAAATTGGATGCAGAACACCCCTCTCTTACTGCGGCCTATCGCAACGGCCATCGCACCATTGACATTCCCAAACAGCGGCGGGCTGTCGGAGATAAGTTGATCATGCGTGAAGTGCGAGCCAACAATCTCCAAGGATTTGACGCAACCATTCCCTTGCGCAGTCTGGTGGCCGTCAGTGGGGTAAGTGGTTCAGGAAAAAGTACCCTTATTACCCAATTGCTCGTGCCTGCCATTCAAGCCGAACTTGACGGATTCGGCGGAAATCCCAAAGGATTTACCTCCTTGGAAGGAGACCTCGGAACGCTCGAACATCTTGAATTTGTCAATCAAAACCCCATCGGCAAAAGTTCCCGATCCAATCCGGTGACTTACGTCAAAGCGTTTGATGAAATTCGCTCGCTTCTCGCCGACACCTCTCATGCCAAAGCGCGGGGTCTCAAGCCTTCTCACTTTAGCTTCAACATTTCCGGGGGACGATGTGAATCTTGCGAAGGTGAAGGGTATGTGACGGTGGGCATGCAATTCATGGCAGACCTCAAATTGGTATGTGAAGATTGTGGGGGCAAGCGCTTTCAAGACCACGTTCTTGAAGTGACATATCAGGGGAAAAACGTTCACGACATTCTCACGATGACCGTCGACGACGCCCTCCTCTTTTTTGCCCCAGAACCTGGTCGTAAGCCAACCGCAACCATCCGACGCCTTCTCGCCAAACTTCAACCTCTGCAGGATGTGGGATTGGGGTATGTCGCCTTGGGCCAAGGGTCCAACACCCTCAGCGGAGGAGAAGCTCAGCGCATCAAACTGGCCGCCTTTCTCGCCCGAGGTGACCGACAAGGCCATACTTTGTTTGTATTCGACGAACCAACAACTGGTCTGCACGTTCACGATGTCGCCAAGCTTCTAGAATCCTTCGATGCCTTGTTACAACAAGGTCACTCCGTCGTAGTCATTGAACATCATTTGGACGTGCTCAAGTGCGCCGATTTCATAGTTGACTTGGGCCCAGGTGGAGGCAAATACGGTGGAACCCTGATGCACGAGGGTACGCCAGAAAGTCTCGCAAAAAACAATCATTCTGTGACTGCAAAACATCTTTCACCCAAACTGCGATCAACATGAGAGTGTC
>DCBH01000137.1:2115-11045 GCA_002313415.1 Flavobacteriales bacterium UBA1112 | reverse complement strand
TGTCTTCAAAAACCACGCAACTGTTGGGAGCCAAACTCACCTCACAATCTGTGAAGGCATACAACGCATCCAGCATCTTGTCAGGCGAAACGTTGTTGGCCAAGTGCACCACGACCTCCACTTTGTCGGCGGTGTTGTCCTCTACCTTTTTGACCTTGATTTTCCCTTTGTCGTTGGCTTTCAGGATGCTGTCAATCAGCGAGCCTGTTGTCACGCCATAGGGAACCTCACGGACCACCAAGGTTTTGCTGTCAATCTTGTCAATTCGGGCACGAACGCGGACACGATCACCTCGCAACCCGTCGTTGTAGTTCTCCATGTCCGCCATCCCACCCGTGGCAAAGTCGGGAAAAAGCTTGAAGCGCTTGTTTTGATAGTGCGCGATGCACGCATCAACAAGTTCTATGAAGTTGTATGGTAGAATTTTGCAGGCGAGCCCCACGGCAATCCCATCAACTCCACTCGCCAACAACAAGGGAAACTTCACAGGGAGCGTTTCGGGCTCCTTGTTCCGCCCATCGTAGGACGACAACCAAGTGGTTGTTTTGGCATTGAACAGCACCTCGAGCGCAAACTTGCTCAACTTGACCTCGATGTATCGAGGCGCTGCTGCACGGTCACCGGTGAGAATGTTTCCCCAGTTTCCTTGACAATCGAGGAGGAGTTCCCGTTGTCCTATTTGAACCATTGCGTCTCCAATGCTCGCGTCCCCGTGGGGGTGATACTTCATCGTATTTCCGATGACGTTGGCGACTTTGTGGGACCTGCCGTCGTCCATTTCTCGCAAACTGTGAAGAATGCGCCGCTGCACAGGTTTCAACCCATCGTGCTGATGCGGGACTGCGCGCTCGAGAATGACGTAACTCGCATAGTCCAGGAAATAATCGTTGTACATCCCCCGAACGGGAACGACGTGTTCCATCTCCCCTGCATTCGAGCCCTGACCCTCGCCAGAAAACTCGTCGTCGCGTTCGTCGCGTTCGTCGTCTTGAATATGGTGGTTCTCGCTCATACTTCGCTCACTTCGTCTTTCTCTACTCGGAGATTTTCAATGATGAATTTCTGGCGGTTGGGCGTGTTCTTGCCCATGAAAAATCCGAGCATCTCCTGAAGGCTTTGTTCCCGTCCAATCACCACCGGATCGAGCCGAATGTCCTCCCCGATAAAATGACTGAATTCGTCGGGGCTGATTTCACCTAACCCTTTGAATCGCGTGATTTCGGCGCGGTTTCCTAAGTCATTTAAGGCAGATTGCTTTTCCATTTCATCGTAGCAATAGCGCGTTTCTTTTTTGTTACGCACCCTAAAGAGCGGGGTCTGCAAAACGTACAAATGACCGCGCTTGACCAAGTCGGGAAAGAACTGCAAAAAGAATGTGATGAGCAACAGACGGATATGCATGCCATCCACATCTGCATCAGTCGCGATCACAACTTTGTTGTAACGCAAAGTGTCGAGGCCGTCTTCGATGTTGAGAGCCGCCTGAAGCAGGTTGAACTCCTCATTTTCATACACCACTTTCTTGGTCAAACCGAAACTATTCAAGGGCTTGCCTTTCAAACTGAATACCGCTTGAGTGGCCACATCTCGGGCTTTTGTGATGGATCCAGAGGCAGAATCACCCTCAGTGATGAACAATGTGGTTTCTTCGTTGCAATCTTTCTTGACATCAGTCAAATGCACACGGCAATCTCGAAGCTTCCGGTTGTGCAAGGATGCCTTTTTCGCGCGTTCTCTGGCCAACTTTTTGATGCCTGCCAAATCCTTTCGCTCTTTCTCACTCTGAATGATGCGAGACTGCAGAGCTTGGGCCGTTTCTGGATTGCGATGTAAGAAGTTGTCAAGCTCTCGCTTGAGAAATTCAAAAACAAAGCTTTTCAAAGAGGGTCTGCCTGGTCCTACATCTTGGGAACCCAATTTGGTTTTTGTCTGGGATTCAAAAATGGGTTCCTCAACCTTGACCGCCACAGCTGCTGAAATCCCGCCGCGTATGTCCTGCGCGTCGTAGTCCTTGCCAAAGAAGTCCCGGACCACCTTGATGTACGCCTCGCGGAATGCACCCTGATGTGTTCCACCCTGAGGGGTAAATTGACCATTGACGAAACTTTGATAGTCTTCACCATATGCGTCTGTGTGGGTGATTGCAACTTCGATGTCTTCGCCAACGAGGTGCACAGTGGGGTAGCGAAATTTGCTGTCAAGCCGGTCTTCAAGCAAATCTTTGAGGCCGTTTTCACTCCTGAATTTCTCACCATTCAGGTACAAGGTCAACCCGGTATTCAGGTAGGCGTAGTTCCACAGCAACTTTTCAACGTGCTCAGTGAGAAACCGATACGCCTTAAAAATTTCTGGATCTGGTTTGAATCGAATGCGCGTCCCATTTCGCTTGGTGGTTGATTCCACCGCCGCGTCATCCGTGAGTTCTCCCAGAACAAAACCAGCACGCTTCATCTGGCCCTCGCGCACACTCTCGACAACAAATTCAGTGCTGAGGGCATTCACCGCTTTTGTGCCCACCCCATTCAATCCTACCGATTTTTTAAAGGCACGACTGTCGTATTTGCCGCCGGTATTAATCTTCGAGACGCAATCCACGACTTTACCTAAGGGAATCCCTCGACCATAATCCCTGACCCGAACCTCATCGTCCTTGATGACCACTTCTACGGTGCGACCATGCCCCATTGTGTACTCATCGATGCTGTTGTCGATGACTTCCTTCAACAAAACGTAGATGCCATCATCCGCATCTTTGCCATCTCCCAGTTTGCCGATGTACATGCCGGGACGCATTCGGATATGCTCCTTCCAATCAAGGCTCCGAATGTTGTCTTCCGTGTATGTAACCTGCTCTGCCATAGGTCCACCGAAATTAGAGATGTGACGCGGGTTTGGGGCCAAATCAAAGCTCAACTTTTCCACACGCCAAAGGCCATTCACACACGAAAGGCTCACTACCTTCGGGACATGAAGGATTATGCCGATCACCCTGTTCGCCAGCTCGAACCGCGAAACCTATGGAATCGATTTGCCGATTTGAATGCCATTCCTAGACCTTCCAAGCATGAAGATCGCGTGGTCAAATGGCTCCACCAATGGGCTGCCGATAATGGTCTACAATCACTTCAAGATGAAGTAGGCAACGTATTGATTAAGAAGAATCCAACTCCAGGCATGGAGTCGAGAAAAACCGTGGTTCTTCAAAGTCATGTAGACATGGTATGCCAAAAAAATGAGGCCACAGAATTCGACTTTACATCTGAGGGAATTCGCATGATCGTCGAGGGCGATTGGGTGCGCGCAGACGGCACCACCTTAGGCGCAGACAACGGCATCGGTGTGGCGAGTATTTTGGCTGTGTTGGAAAGTTCCGACCTCCCCCATCCAGCGCTTGAAGCCCTTTTCACCATTGATGAGGAAACGGGAATGACGGGCGCTCTTGGGTTGCAAGGAGGATTCTTGACAGGAGATATTTTACTCAATCTCGACACCGAAGATGATGACGAAATCAGCATTGGTTGTGCGGGTGGCGTTGACTTGACCTCGCGGGGCACTTATGTTCCAGAAGAAACGGTCAAAGAGGGCAATGAAGCCATGACCTTGGTGCTTCGTGGTGCCTCAGGCGGACACAGTGGGATGGACATCCACAAGGGGTTGGCCAATGCCAATAAATTGATGAATCGCGTACTTCTAGAAGCCCTTGACCACATTGACCTCCGAGTTGCAGAAATCCATGGAGGAGGGCTGAGAAACGCCATCCCCCGAGAATCGCGCGTTACAGTGGTTTTTGCTGCGTCTGACCGGGACGTCCTTTTGGAAGCCTTCAATGCCTCGGGCTCCACATTAAAATCTGAATACCGCACCACTGACCCCGACTTGGTGCTGGAGTGGACGGAGACAGATGTTCCAGATTTCGTACTTGGAGAAGACGACCAATATGCCCTGCTGCTGGCCATTCAAACTTGTCCCGTCGGCATTCATCGCATGAGTCCAGACATCGCAGGTTTGGTTCAGACGTCCAACAACCTTGCCCGAGTCAGCGTGGCGAGCGGCAATGTTGAAATCCAGTGTTTGAATCGCAGCAGCGTCGATTCAGAGAAAGACGACCACGCGCGGAGCATCGAAGCCGCATTCGCCCTTGCTGGATTGTACACCGAACGCAGTGGCGCATACCCTGGTTGGACCCCAAATCCCTCAAGCGAAGCCGTCGCGATGTGTCGGGACCTTTACGAAGAACGCTATCAGGAGACGCCAAGAGTGCTTGCCTGCCACGCAGGTCTGGAGTGCGGCATCTTAGGCACGAATTACCCAGACATGGACATGGTGTCATTCGGGCCCAACATTCGCGGTGCCCATAGCCCAGATGAATGCGTGCAAATCAGTTCCGTTCAAAAATTCTGGGGATATTTTCTAGAGGTGTTAAATCGCACACCTGAATCAATCGCATGAGTCCATCAGCAACACGGCCTTTGATTTTGGTCACCAATGACGACGGAATCACGGCACCCGGCATTCGAAACCTCGTGGAAAGCATTTCGGGACTTGGAGACATTGTCGTTGTAGCTCCGGACAGCCACCAGAGTGGGATGGGACACGCCATCACAATCAGCAACATACTTCGCATGTCGACCCATGATTTTGGCATGACCGGTGTGAAAGCATTCAAAACGAATGGAACTCCCGTGGATTGCGTGAAATTGGCCATCTACAAAATCTTAGAACGCAAGCCAGATGTACTCGTCAGTGGAATCAATCACGGCTCGAATGCATCCATCAATGTGATCTACTCAGGCACCATGTCTGCGGCCGTTGAGGGGGCACTAGAAGGCATTCCTTCTGTGGGATTTTCGCTCTGTGACTTCGCGGAAGATGCAGATTTCCGCACTTCCAGAAAAATTGTGAGAACAATTACCAAACAAGTCTTGGAGCACGGCACACCAAAGGGCACTTGTTTGAATGTGAACATTCCCAAATTAAATCCAGAGGATTTACTGGGACTCAAAATTTGCAGGCAAGGTGCCGGACACTGGTCCGACTCATTCGAGGAACGCCAAGCCCCAGGCGGAAAAACGTACTATTGGATGACGGGGAACTACACCGATGTGGACAAGGGGGAAGACACCGATGAGTGGGCCTTGAGAAATCGCTACGTCAGTGTTGTACCCGTTCAATACGACATGACCGCGTACCACGCCATGACCGAGTTAAATGAATGGAATCTCAACATTGAAGACTGATCGACACATGGCAGATCGCTTTTGGGTGGGGCTGCTAGCAGGTGTCCTCGGCACCTTTTTTGGTGGCGTGCTACTCGGACTTTACTGGGGCTGGGCCAATGGATCTTCATTCCTTTATTTCTACGAGGAAATTGTTCTGGGCAGCCTTTTGTATCGAGACAGCATCCTGACGGCGAGCACCTTGTTTAATGTGATTTTATTCTGGGGCGCAAACCGACTCGAATGGGAACGCTTGGCGCAAGGATTACTCGCCGTAATCCTAATCACTGTGCCTTTCGTTGTTTACTTCCAAGCCACTGCAGGAACCTCATGGTGACCGCACGCCCATTGCGAAAACCAAGGCAACTCAAAGTCTTTTTGATTGCGGGTGAGGCCTCCGGCGACGCCTACGGTGCCCATTTGATTCGAGAATTGAACACGGCGTGTCAGTCTGAGGGGTTGAATTTGGAAACGGTTGGCTGGGGAGGTGATGCGATGAACGCAGAAGGCATGAGGCTTTTGACACATTTTACTTCCATCAACTTCATGGGATTCCTCGAGGTCGCTCAGAACCTTCCATCCATCTTTCAAAACCTCAAACGTGCGAAAAAGGACATTGTGCGTGAAGACCCTGATGTCATTGTCACCATCGATTTTCCAGGTTTCAACATGAGATTGGCACGGGCCTTGCGCCGACTCAATCACTCCGCGATGCGAATTCAGTGGATTGCACCTCAAGTTTGGGCATGGAGGTCAGGACGCGTGGCCCGACTCAGAGAAGACTTCGACGTGGTGGTTCCCATCTTGCCTTTTGAAACTGCACATCTCGAATCTGCAGGTGTTCCAATCTGGAATGTTGGGCACCCCTTACTCGACTTGGTCCCTGATTCAGCTGAAGGTTCTCGCCCCATTCGCTTGGCATTGTTGCCCGGCTCGAGAAAACAGGAATTGGAGCGCCATTTGCCGGTCATGGTCGATGCGGCACTCGAAGGTGCCATGCAAGGTTTGTGGGCAATGAAAGATGTTGTCATTGCAGGAGCCCCAGGACGCACTGAATTGGATTATGCCCTTGCCCGAGAGCAAGGAATGAATGTCGTCTTTGGCGATACACATCACATTTTGGGCCGAGCCCGACTAGCTTGGGTCACAAGCGGCACCGCCACATTAGAAGCTGCTCTTCTCGATACTCCTCATGTTGTTGTCTACCAAACCAGCTGGATAACCTACCGCTTGGCCAAATGGCTCGCCCAAGTAAAATTCATCGGGCTTCCCAACCTGTTACTCAACCGAGAAGCCGTACCAGAACTTATTCAAAACAAGTTCAACCGAACAAATCTTCTTTCGCAAACAAAACTCAATTTGGACAATCAGAAAGTGAGTTTTGAGGAACTCAAGATTCGCCTGGGCAGTCATGGAGCCGGACGTCGCTTGGCCCAGAATATGGTCGACGTTTTTCGAAAGGATTAAGGTACTTGGGGGGAAGTTTTGATTTTGGGACATGTCATCCGAATCCGAACCTCGGCTTCCCAAAGTCCTTCAGCTGGCACTGCCACGCTTGACCAGGTGATCTCTCCTGTTTCTGCATCCCAAACACCACCATTGGACGCCTCAACATCTACTTTACATCCTGAAGCGGTGCTCACTTGCTCATTCACGCGAACAACGGTCTCCTCCGTCCCCTCGTTTTGAACGGCCACTCGTCGAATCTGATCCACCTTTCGCTTGCCCGAAATGAGCTGCTTTCCGATTTCATCTCGCAGCAAATCACTGCGAACTCGAATGCCATCGGCAAAACCCAACTGAACCTGCACAGAATCACCCCAACTGGGGACATTGAAAGGATGAAAACCAACCATGGCATTGCCCTGAAACACTCGGATTTCACCGGATAACATATGAAGAGACATCCAATCACGGGTATCACATACCCAAATTGCCTCGTTCAATGCACTTGGGTATGCCTCCAAGTGAAAACTGGCCTGCGCGCTCTGTTCATCAATGAAAACTCTCGCAACTTCACCATTCCCCGAAATGTTGACTTTGTCCTCTGCGTTGAAGCTCCAATTGCAGAACATGGATGACCGTCCTGCGAGAAGCTCTTGACCTGCACTCAAATCGGAGAGTCCACTGTTCACCCAACGAACACCTGCAAAATACGTGTTAGAGCCCCCACCGTCCTGAATTTGTAATGGCGATTGCAACGCGTTTTGCAAAGATTCCACAACGGGTTGCCCGGTGCGCAACTTGAGTTCGACATGAAGCCAAGGTTGACCTGTCTTTTGAATGACCTTGGCGAATCTCCTGATTTGCAAATTCTCTTTCCTGTCGTCGTAATAGATGTCATAAGAACTAACCCACCCTGCCAATTGGGTTGCTACTTGAAGACGGGCCTCGCCTTTTCCATGGCCTGCGACTGTGAACTGGATAACCTGATTCGGTTGTCTCGACTGAGTTTCTAAAGCATGAAAGTCACCCTCAACCTTACTCAATTGAGCCTCCAAATGGCGCACGTTGCTGGCAACATCAACTCGATTGAGGGCCAACTCCTTGTGCCGTTCAGCGAGATAATGACGCATTTCTTCCACATCGTCCACAAGAAGGACTTCCTGTTGACCGCCAATGTTTCGATTGGCCTCCAGGTACGCGCATTCTTGGTCAATGGCTGAAAGCAATGCCATTTCTAATTCCAAAGCGAGTTGTTGCGCTTCCATTTGTTTGGCCATCCGGGCCAAATCATCGGCCACATCCGGCGGCGCTGTGGTCTTTTCGATGGACACCAAACGCACGCCATCAGGCAGGAAAATTTGAGTCTTGTCTACGTCCACATCTTCGGGCACCCCAACCACTTCATATTTCAAAATCTCCCCCTTGACTTGCACCTCTCCCTGAAATGTCAAAACAGCTCCCACCTCATGACAAGTCACCTCAATCAATTCCCAACTTCCATGAGGACTCTGCGCGCACAAACTGAAGTTGTGGACGCTGACAAGCAAAAGCAACGAAAGAATTGAACGGATGGCCATGAGCACAGAATTTGGGGTTGAAAGTACAACGTGGACGATGTCTTTCACGCTCCTCAACTCAAGGCAGGCACACGGCTGTATCGGTCACACTCGAGTATGCAACAAACCACCCCAGTCCTCCTTCGACATTGGTGCTCGCTGATGTCGGCAGTGCAAATGGATTTCCTTGATTCGCCAGGGATGTTTCGAAATCGCGGAGCACTTCAAACGCCTCAAATGCAATGGCATCCAAACGAACGACCACGACGTCACCTGTTTTCCAAAAACCCTGTTCACCCGGAACTTCTTCAACTCCAGGCACAGGCGAACGAAAAGTCACAAAAGGAAAAGACTGCCCATCGACGAATGCATCGTCAAAAACACTACCCAAAGGATAGAAAAAATCGGAATCAATGCCTTCGCGCTTGGACGACCAACGGTATGCATCTCCAAAGCCTGCAGGGTCGGTAAATGCAGTCCAAATCAAACCAAGGCTGTCATTGGTGGAGGTTTCTGGAATCTCAAACCAGACGCTGTCGAGTTGGGGTAAGTCCATCATCGTCGTTGAAGCCTGCAAATCATAATCCACGCCCCCCTCACTCCACGTGGCTCGAAGGTCGTAGGTCTTCCCGATTTCCCCATATGTCGTCGGCAGCCCAAACCCAGTGTAGATGCATACGTTGTTGTTCATCAAAGCAGACTCAGAGACCCC
>DCBH01000137.1:0-1732 GCA_002313415.1 Flavobacteriales bacterium UBA1112 | reverse complement strand
ACTCATTCAAGGCCACCTCCTCTCCTTCCACGGTCATGGTCACTTCGGCACTGCCGACAAATATGTTGGACACCGCACTGGAATCCAGCGCAGCAAAATAATTCTGGGTTGTCGTCAGCAGAACCCAGGGGGGCTCGCCCAAACGAACCGATGCCTCCATCACCCCCTGAGGTGGGATGTCTGGCAAATCCACCTCTACAAGGGTCGTGCACCCCACCGAACTCAACCCAAAACAGATGATCCAAGGGCGCGCTGAAACGAAAAGGCGATTCATGGTGGTAAAAATACCTTGGTTGATGCAGGTTATTGGCCTCGGCATGGTGAAAAAAACCATCATGGACAACGGATGTTCTCACACTCGTGCTTTGTAATTTTGATGCAACCTGCAACCATGCTGAACCGCCGTCATCTGAGGATCAAAATCCTGCACGTTCTTTTTGGCTTCTATCAAGACGAGGACCGCGACGTCAAGCGCGCCCGTCAGGCCCTCGAACACAGCACGAAAAAGATGCAAGAACTGTATCTCATGTTGCTTGACATGATTGGGTCAATGCAGTCCCTGGCCATCGACCGAATCGAAGCGGGTTACAAAAAACAGCTTCCCTCCCCCGAAGATTTGAACCCAAATACCAAATTCGTCACGAACAAGCCCCTCCGCATTCTTGCCAACAGCAAAAATCTCAGGAAGGCTTGTGATGAGTTAGGAGTGGGCTGGGGCAACAGGCAAGAACTGCTCCGCGCCATTTTTAGAGGTCTGCTTGAAAACGAAGAATATCAGAATTACATGGCCTCCGAGGATCGTGGGTTCCAACTCGACCGAGAAAGTTTGGTACGCATGTTCCGTAAGCACATGATCAACTTCCAAATGTTTCAAGACATGATCGAGGAAGAGAGCATTTATTGGGTTGATGACTTAGATCTTGCAGCTAGCATGGTCATCAAGACAATCAAAACAATCAAGGAGGGAGACGAAGAGGTCAACATCCTCCCATTGTGGCGAGATGACGACGACGACAAGGCATTTATGGAAGGTCTCTTTGCCAAATCCTTGTCTTTGGACGAAGCCAGCGAGGCGTTGATTCAAGAGGGAGCTCAAAATTGGGAACTTGAACGAATCGCAGCGACAGATCAAATTCTGATGAAAATGGCACTTGCTGAGGCCCAAACCTTCGAGTCCATTCCTCTTAAAGTCACGCTGAATGAATACATCGAGCTGAGCAAATACTACAGCACACCCAAGAGCCATGGCTTCATCAATGGCATCCTCGATCAGCTGTTCACCAAATTGAAAGAATCAGGTGACATCAAAAAAGTGGGTCGTGGCCTTCTTGAGTAAGCGAATGCCACAGTTCCTTCTCACCGCAAGCATCGTCGGTGCCCTTCTGCTCGTTGCATGCCGTGAAAATCAGACGGTCAGTACAGACATGATTGTCATTCCCGCAACGGCAGGCTCAAATGAATCAGCCTCCGTGGCAAGACCTCATCTTGACTTCGGCGATACCACCATGACCTTCGGCGTCGTAAGCGAAGGTCATGTCGTAACACATTCTTTTTCATTTGTCAATCGAGGACCAGGTTACGCCCTCATTGCTGATGTATCCACTTCATGCGGTTGTACAGTACCCAAAACCTGGCCACGCACTCCTCTTGCTCCGGGAGAATCAGGCACAGTCGATGTGTCATTCGACACCCATGACAAAACAGGTGATCAAGACAAAGTCATCACCGTTGT
>DCBH01000034.1 GCA_002313415.1 Flavobacteriales bacterium UBA1112 | reverse complement strand
CATTGATTCAGAGTTGTTTGGTCATGAAAAAGGAGCCTTTACAGGCGCCACGGATACGAGGAAGGGCTATTTCGAGGAAGCCAACGGTGGAACCATTTTTTTAGATGAGGTTGCAGAACTGCCGTTGACCACGCAAGTTCGATTGTTGCGCGTGTTAGAAACGGGGGAATTCATGAAGGTGGGCTCTTCGAAAGTCCAAAAAACAGACGTTCGCGTCGTGGCAGCGACCAACGTGGATTTCGACGAGGCCATCTCACGTGGGCGTTTTCGGGAAGATTTGTATTACCGATTGAGCCAGGTCCCCATTCAACTTCCGCCTTTGCGCAAGCGCTCCGGTGATGTGCATTTGCTCTTTCGCAAATTCACAACTGATTTCAGTGAGCAGTATCGAATGCCACCTCTTAGCTTGGACGACGAGGCCATTGAGATGTTGGAACATTATCCGTGGCCGGGGAACATCCGTCAATTGAAGAATGTGACAGAACAGATGAGCATCCTCGAAACAAACAGGCGCATCGATGCCGATACGCTGCTTGGTTATCTGCCAGAGACTCATCGCAGTCGCTTGCCAAGCACCACAAATGGCAATTTTGGTTCTTCAGAGGGAATGGACGAGCGTGAGATTTTGTACAAGGTTTTGTTTGACATGAAGGGCGACCTCAATGACCTCAAGCAGCTGGTCATGTCTTTGATGAAAAACGGAGGTCTTCGAGGAGGGGAAGCTGAAGCGGAACTCGTTCAGCGTGTGTTTCAGGATGACTTGGCGTCGGGAGAAACGCAGCATGCAATGGCTGCCTTGCCGCAATTTGCTGGCCCAGAAGGAAGAGGTATGAATTCTCAATTGCAGGACGTGGCTCACCAGCCAGTGGAAGAAGTGATCCTTTCTCTCCAGGACTCGGAGAAAGAGCTCATTCGAAGGGCCTTAGAAAAGCATCGAAACAAACGTAAGTATGCCGCTGAAGAGCTCGGCATTTCCGAACGCACGCTCTACAGGAAAATCAAGGAATACGACCTGAAATGACCAGATGGGCTATCATTTTTGTCCCAGCAGCATACGTTTTCGTGTTCTGTGCTTTCATGGTCCAGAGTTGCAGCATCTACTCACCTTACGGAGCTCAGACATCAGGAGCCTCCACGTTTAGCGTCACTGATTTTGAGCCTGCTCACCCGCTCGTGTCTGCGACAGCAGCGCAGTCTCTGTCCGAAGCGTTGCGTGATCGCATTCAACGACAAAGCACACTGAGGTTGGTGGAGGACGGCGAGTTGACCTTCGGCGCACGGGTCGTGGGGTGGGAGGTTCGTCCCGTGAATGTGCAGGGCGACGAAACAGCGGGAGCCAATCGCATCACCGTAAATGTGGTCTTGTCCTACGTCAATCGACGTGACCCAGAGTTGAGCTCTGAGCGCACTTTCAGCAGGTATGTTGACCTTCCAAGCGACCAAGATGTATTTTCATCAGAAGGCGTCTTGATTGAGGAGCTCGGAGATTTGTTGTCGCAAGACATGTTCAATGCCACGCTCGGGAATTGGTAGGAGATGAATCCGGCACAGCTCCAGACCATTCTACGACGCGGTCCTCAACCCGAGGACCTCGAAATCTTGAGGGCATGTGTGCAAAGGCACCCTTATTCAGGGCCGATTCGCATGATGCTGGCCAAAGCCTCAAATGAAGCCCAAGACATCGAACGGCGTGAGGATCTTCTTTGCGCAGGAGCTCACGTCCCGTCGCGCAGGGCGCTCATCGCCTATCTCATGGGGCCGTCACTTGTGGCCGAGGCTCGCGTTTTTCACGATGAGGTTTTGAAAGCAGGAGACGTGTCAGAGGATGAGCTTGTCAGCATGGTATGGCACGAACACAGCTCATTGGACGTCAATTCTGACGACGAGAAGATTGTCGTTTCAGACCTTGATTCAGACCAAAATGAAGCGGCGAATACAGGAGAGAAAAAGGAGCCAGACCAAAGAGAGACAATCATCTCAGCCATCGCATCTGTCATTGAAAAAGATGTTTCTACTTGGAATGAGGACGATGAGGGAGAAGACGCGGAACAAAGGAAGAGATCAATCGATTCACCGACAAAGACAAACGTCGACTCGGAATCGTCGTCTGGCATTGCCATTCCTAAAATTGGCCGTGATCCAGAGCCAACAAGTGTCTTTGCGCAGTGGCTGAAACAGCGCGCAATTGAAACGGGCTTTGGTTCCCCGGAGACTGCAGAACAGGGTGCTGCCGCATTGATTGACGCCTTTCTTGCGAGGGATGATGTGAGAATCGGACCCATTCGGGACAGCTTCGAAACGACTGAAGAATGGGCCAAGCAAGGTCTCTTGGAAGATCCCAGCTTGGTCACTGAAACCATGGCAAAATTGTATGCTCAACAAGGTCAGATGGGGAGAGCGAGAAAGGCTTACAAGCTTCTCGCCTTGAAATACCCGGAAAAAAGTGTTTATTTTGCGGCCCAATTGAAAATGCTGCGTAACACCTGAACAACGAACCATGACCACTTTTCTCACCGTCGTCATTCTGATTGTTTGCTTTCTATTGGGGGCAATCATTTTGGTACAAAACCCCAAGGGAGGCGGACTTGCCACGGGCTTTCAAGGCGCCAGCCAAATCGGTGGAGTACAACGGACCACCAATTTTCTCGAGAAAGCAACTTGGTACTTGGCAGCAATCCTGTTCGTCTTGTGCATTCTCGTAGGCAGCTTTGCTGGCAACGGGTCGCTTGACGTGGGAGTCGATGAAAGTTTTGCGCCGACGGTTCCCATGGAGATGACAGAATAAAAAGGCAACAAGAAAAGCGTTTTAAAACGACACCCTGTCAGC
>DCBH01000032.1 GCA_002313415.1 Flavobacteriales bacterium UBA1112 | reverse complement strand
AAAGCCCCCCGATATGGGAGGCTTTTGATGAGCGAGAAACGAGATTCGAACTCGCGACCCCAACCTTGGCAAGGTTGTGCTCTACCAACTGAGCTATTCTCGCAAAAAAGGACCTGAGACATCTCAGGTTTCCCGCACTTTTGCGGGTCGCCAAAATTAGCACAACCTCTTCTTATTGCAAAGGCAGCACTGAAATTTTTCTATTTCCTTTGGGGTTCAACCCCAATCTTCGGAGCATTGCAATCTGGACGCAATGAATTATTTAGCACACATGGTGGTGGGAAAATGGGCAGGCCTTGATGAAAGGGGTGTGCTGGGCAACTTCATCGGCGATGCGGTCAAAGGACGAAATGTGGAGAGCAAGTGGGGGATGGATGTGGGGTACGGAATTCGGCTTCATCGGTCCATCGACGAATTCAGCGATCGTCATACCTCCAGCAAGGAGGCACGGCGGCTTCTTCGTGGAACATGTGGCAAGTGGAGCGGGGTGGTGTGGGATGTTCTGGTGGATCACGTGTTGGCAACAGACTTCGAAAATTTGGCGAAGGGATGCGGTTCCTTGGAGTCATTCGCGGCTGAGCAGGAGGCAACGCTGGCAGCCCAGCGGAAGATCATGCCAGAGCGGAGCATGCGTTTTTTTGACGCCATGGTGTCCCACGGCTGGTTGGTCGGGTATCGCGAGCCGGATACCGTAGAGATTGTATTGGTAGCGATGTCTCGTCGGCGTGAGACATCAGGGCCTGTGGCATTGGGATGGGAGGCTTTTTTGAAGAACGAGCAGACGTTAAGGCAGTTGGGATGTGATTTGGTTCGGGCGATGGAACAGTGGGGGAAGAAGATGAACCTTGTATCTTTGACCCAACCCCATCCCTGAGGATGCAACGCTGACGAGCACCAAAGCTCGATTTGCGTAAGACACACAGCATTGATCACAAACCTTAGAAGACGAGATCCATGGCGGACGCTTCCATCAACTTTGACGCACTGAGCTACAACAGCATGCGCGACGACCTGGTCATTCCTGAATATGGCCGTTCCATTCATCAAATGGTGGAGCATTGCCTCACCATCGCCGACAAGGCCGAGCGCAGCAAATGCGCAGCTGCCATTGTCAGTGTGATGGGCAGCGTGGTGCCCCAAGAGGGAGAGAAAGAGGGAGCCGATTTGAAGCTTTGGAATCAGCTTCATGTGATGGCACGTTATGAGCTTGATGTCGATGCCCCTTATCCCAAGCCCGAGCCTGCGGAAAAAGACAGCGCTCCCGCTGAAATGGATTACCCCAATGCTCAATCTCGTGTAGGTCACTTCGGCAAGACCACGCTTGATTTGATTGAGGCTGCGAAGGCCATGCCCGAGGGTGAAGAGAAGAGCATTCTTGTCGTCAAGCTCGCAAATTTGATGAAGCGCCACTTCCTCACATGGAATCGCAACACGGTGGAAGACGCAGTGATTGCTGAGGAATTGAAGACCAAATCCGGAGGCGCACTCGTCCTTCCTGAAGGCACAGAATTGGAAAGCCAAGCTGACATTCTTCGAAGCGTTCGCAAAACGAGCGACGCATTGGCCCGTCCTCACAAGAAGAAGAAGAGGCGTCGTTAACAAAGGTGTCGAGTCCCCAACCTAGGGTTAATAACCCCTCGAGAAAGCCGACAAATACATGCCGAGTCCTCCGAAATTAGGGGGCATGGGAAGTTTCATCATCGAGGGTGGACAACGTCTGCATGGAGAGGTCGTTCCTCAGGGTGCCAAGAATGAAGCACTGCAGATTCTGTGTGCGGTGATGCTCACTTCAGAGCCAGTCACCATTTCCAATTTGCCAGACATCGTGGACGTCAACAAGCTCATCAATTTGTTGGGTGATCTCGGCGTCAAAACACAACACCTTGGGCCGGGATCGTGGCGTTTTGAAGCGTCCGATGTCAACCTTGATCACCTTAAATCCGAATCGTTTCGCAGCAAAGGAGGAGGACTTAGAGGATCGGTGATGATTTTGGGACCGATGTTGGGACGCTTTGGCATAGGTGCCATTCCTCGACCCGGAGGAGACAAGATTGGCCGTCGTCGCATGGATACACACTTCATTGGATTCCAAAAGCTAGGTGCAGAATTTGTGTATGATGCGACCTCGGGATTTTTCAATGCGAGCGCTCCTGATGGCTTGAAGGGCACATACATGTTGTTGGACGAGGCATCTGTAACTGGCACTGCCAACGTGGTTATGGCCGCAGCGCTGGCTGAGGGTACGACAACCATCTACAACGCAGCTTGCGAGCCCTATCTCCAGCAACTTTGCAAGATGATCAACCGCATGGGTGGAAAGATCAGTGGGGTGGGGTCCAATCTTTTGACCATCGAGGGTGTCCCTGCTTTGGGTGGTACTGAGCACCGTTGTCTTCCAGACATGATTGAAATTGGAAGTTTCATCGGGATGGCGGCCATGACTCAAAGTGAGATTACCATCAAGGATTGTGCGTACGATGAGCTCGGGGTTATCCCCAGTGTATTTGGTCGTTTGGGCATTCAAATGGAACGACGAGGAGAAGATCTTCACATTCCCGCGCAAGACCACTACGAAATCGACACTTTCATCGATGGCAGCCTCCTCACAGTGGCCGATGCTCCGTGGCCGGGGTTCACCCCGGACTTGCTAAGCATTGTGCTTGTGACAGCGACACAGGCTCGTGGCAGCGTGTTGATTCACCAAAAGATGTTTGAAAGCCGTTTGTTTTTTACAGACAAGCTCATTGACATGGGTGCCCAAATCATCTTGTGTGATCCCCATCGCGCCACCGTCATTGGGCTGGATCGCAAAGCGAGTTTACGCGGGGTGACCATGACCTCGCCTGACATCAGGGCTGGGGTAAGCTTGTTGATTGCCGCGTTGAGCGCAGATGGCAAGAGCACCATCCACAACATTGACCAAATCGACCGAGGCTACCAGCACATTGACGATCGTTTGCGTTCGTTGGGAGCTCAAATTGTTCGTGTTTGACTTCTTACAATCTATCTTACATGTTCAATCATAGAACTGAAAAAAAACGTCACATCATGTGGAAAGTAGGAGCACTTTTGGCCGTGTTGGCTCTGGTTTGGTCGGGATGGTCTACCAGCCAAGACGCTGTTGTTCTTTCCGAGGATTCAGTGGTTTTGACTGGAAAAATCGGCCACAACATCGGCGATGAAGCCCCTGAAATCGCCATGAACAATCCCAAGGGAAAAGAGATGCGACTCAGCGACTTGAGAGGGAGTTATGTGCTCGTGGATTTTTGGGCTTCTTGGTGTGGTCCTTGTCGCCGTGAGAATCCCAACGTTGTCCGAGCATACGACAAGTACAGGAAAGCAAAATTTAAAGATGGGGATGGGTTTGAAATTTTCAGTGTTTCTCTTGATTCAGACATCCCTCGCTGGGAATCGGCGATCAAAAAGGACAACCTCGATTGGAAACATCACGTGAGTGATCTGAAGAAGTGGGACAACGAAGCTGCCGTGATGTACGGCGTAAATTCAGTGCCCATGAGTTTTCTCGTCGATCCCAATGGCATCATTGTGGCGAAGAATTTGCGGGGCATTGAGCTGCACCGCCAACTCGACAAATACGTCACCAGTTTTTAAGATTGACATTCTGCTTAACTGAAGGTGAGAACCTGACAGAAATTGCAAGGGTTTGGCATCTGTGTCAGGCCCTTGTCGCATCTTCTGACACCTTGTCGCATCCTCGTTCGTGATGTGGTGCTTGGCATGTGGTTTGACCACCTGGTTGTGAATTCAAAATTCAATCGTACGACATGAATACGGAAAACGTGAACGAATCAGAACTGAAAGAGGAAACCCAAGACGTTGGAGATGCTCAGGAAAAGGAGCAACCCCTCGACGCGGGTGGTGGTCAAGAGGCTACCGCAGAAGAGACCGCGGATACAGAAAAGACTGACGAGGGTGCTGCCGAGGAGTCTTCCGAAGATGTTCAGGAAGACGACACAGATTGGCAGGACAAGTATCTC
>DCBH01000022.1:8698-9693 GCA_002313415.1 Flavobacteriales bacterium UBA1112 | reverse complement strand
CTTGCGGGAGGTGGACTTGCAACGGCGGCGATGCGTCGTCGGCGAAGAGAAGAGGGACAGCGCGCTGAGCAGGCCTCCAACTAAAATTTCACAAGTCAGGAAATCTGGCCCCGTCGTCCTCACATTTCCACCTCTGAGCATGTTTGCAAAAGTGATGACCGACTTCCGCGAATTGAGAAGGACGCCGACGTTTCGATTTTTTGTGGTTGCCTTTGCTGGTTATGTGTTGTGGAGCTTGGCCTATGAGCAGATTCTGAAACCGCAGACCATGCTCGACGAAATGGTCATTGAACACATGGTAAGCTCCACTGAGAGGGCCTTTGAGGTCGTGGGGTGGCCCGTCGGAACGTATCCCCAGCCTTCGACACACCGAGATCGGGTGGGGATGGCAGGCCATGCTGGTGTCCAAATCGGAGCTCCCTGCGACGGCGTTGCGCTCTTTGCCCTTTTCTGCATTTTCATTTTGGCTTTCCCTGGAACGTTTCTTCGAAAGCTGTGGTTCATCCCTTCGGGCATGGCCTTGCTTCATCTGGCCAACATCGCTCGAGTGGTGATGCTTGCCCGAATCCAGGCCACCGCGCCAGAGTGGCTTGAGTTCAATCACGACTACACATTCACAGTCCTGATATACGGCCTTGTTTTCGCCTTGTGGTATCTCTGGACGATTTGGGGAATGCCGAACAAACGGAACAAAACTGGGGCGTCATGACGGAACATGCATCTGAGGGTGTGCAACCGAACATGTCCTTGCGCAAGCCATGGTGGGTTGCGGTCTTGCTTGCGATGCTTGGCTTTGGGCTCATGCAAGAGCAATCCAAAATCAAAGTCAACCACTACCTCCAAGTGGGGGACACTGAACAGTTTTGGAATCAAGAGGCTCATTTGCGCAAAACGTGGTGGGAGCAAAGTGCCCCGTTGGGCCGGCACAATTTTTATGTGAGTCGGGAGACCTGGGATGTGTTTCACCATTTCGATCGCAGCCAGCTCATTCAATT
>DCBH01000022.1:0-8308 GCA_002313415.1 Flavobacteriales bacterium UBA1112 | reverse complement strand
GTGCAACTGGAGTTGCGCATCGCGTACCTTGGTTGGTGTTGATTTACTTGACTGCAGGAGTGCCAATGGTGGGGTTGGGATGGTCTGTTCCCGGTGAATCATGGTATGCCCTTGCGAGGGACATGTTGGGGTTTCTTCAGTCTCCGCTGCCCTCCGTCTTGGTGGTGCTCGTACCTTGGTTTCTTAGCCGTATGGCCAAACCAAGAGAGACCGGGTGAAACCCGCCGTGGCTTTGTCGAACTTTGCATCATGACTATGTTGACCTCCGCTGCGTTGCACCAGAGTATAGAATTGTTGACCTTGCCCGATTCTGCCAGGGTTTGGATGTACACCGCCCAAAGGGTGTTGACTGACGCGGAGTGCAAAGCCATTGAAGGCGCGCTGTCTCATTTTCGGTTGTCTTGGGCAGCGCATGGCAAAATGTTGTCTTCACAATCGGTGATCTTGCTGAACCAGGTGGTTGTGATTGCCGTGGATGAATCGGTTCAACCCGCAACGGGATGCAGCATTGACAGCTCGGTGGCGTTTCTGCGCGAACTGAACAAGGTTTCCGCCTCACTTGCCGATTTGGATTTGCTTGACCGCGGATGGGTCATCTTTAAATCGGCAGAAAAAGGTGGACTTTGGGAAAGAGCTAAGTTGCACGAATTCTGGGCGATGCGCAAGGCAGAGGTGTTGTCAGATGAAACTGAAATTTTGGATTTGACCCTTACCACGTTGCGAGAGCTTCGTTTCGAAGGAGTGAAGAAGTTGGGTGTCTCGTGGCACGCACAAATGTGGTGAAGTTGAGAGAACAATTTTTAGACGCGAGAGCTCCCTCTCACCTTGTTGAGCACCAACGAGTTGCGACCTGTTTTCACGACAAAAAGCTTATAAAAATCGACGAAATCGTCATCTGTGCCGTTAAGATTTAGTTAACGAACGTTGGTTTTTTAGGTGGACTCGGCTACTTTAGTCGCGCTAAAAAGTGTCGAATTCATGTTAAAATGAATGCGGCACACGAAGCAACCTTGCCTGATTTGCGCCGTCAGACTAGAGCTGAGGCAACAATCGGCAAGGAAAATCTTTGGAAAATAATTGTTTGATATAAACCAAAACCTGTTCTAATGTTCAACATGTACACGAAGGTTGCAACGGCTCTCGGAGCGTTTGCACTTCTCTTCTCAACTGGAGCTTGGGGTCAGTGTGCGGAAGGCGAGATCGCAATCGATTATTCGATTGGGACTGGCTCTTACCCATCTGAGATCTCATGGCAACTTAATGACGCTTCTGGCGCCAACCTCTTTAGTGGCGGTGCTGGCGAAGCAGGCACGTGGTGTTTGGCACCCGGCGACTACACGTTTATTGGCTCCGATTCGTATGGAGACGGATGGAATGGCGCCGTGGCGCAATTCTTCAATTCCGGTTCACTTATCGGGGAATTGGCTGTTGTTGGTACCACCGGCAGCATCACCCTCAGCGTGAGTGCAGACGTAGCCGGATGCACTGATGCAGCAGCTGACAACTACAATCCTGCAGCAACTGTAGACGATGGCTCTTGCTGCCTCGACAACACCATGACAATCAACCTCTACGACAGCTTCGGAGACGGTTGGACCTGGGCGGGTGATTTTGGTGGTGTCGTCATCGAAGGCGATTCAACTGAATTCGCGAGTGGCTCATCTTTGAGCATTCAAGGATGCTTTGCTGAAGGTTGCTACACCGGTGAAGTAATCATTCCTCTTTACGCGAGCGAGGGCTCTTGGGAGGTTTTGGATGCTGCTGGAAACGTCGTAAGCACAGGTGCGGGAGTTGGAGAGCTCTTCTTCTTTGCTGGATCTGATGCCTGCGTAGTTTATGGTTGTTCAGACGCCAACGCATGCAACTATGATGCTGGTGCAAACGTGAATGACGGCTCTTGCGAGTACGTCTCGTGTGCAGGATGCATTGATCCCACAGCGTGCAACTACGACGACACTGCAACTCTCGACAACGGTACTTGTGATTACTCTTGCATCGGTTGTTTGGATCCAACGGCTTTGAACTATGACGCATCTGCTACAGTAGATGATCCAGAGTCTTGCGTTTACTGCCAAGGCACGTATTACAACTTCACCATCACAGATACTTTCGGAGACGGAATATGCTGTGCGTACGGTGAAGGCTCTTACAGTGTAACAGTAAACGGGGAGGTTGTTGCTTCAGGCGGTGATTTCGCCTCTGAGGAGAGCACATCATTCTGTGTAGAAGACTCAGCTGCTTGTGTGGTGGTTTCACTCATCCCCGACAGCTATCCCGGTGAAACGGCCTGGAGCCTGAGCAACGCCATTTCTGGCGAAGTCATTTTGTCCGGTGACGGCACTGAGGGAACATTTGGAACAGCTGATTGCGTAAGCGGTTGCAGCGATGCAGGTGCATGTAACTACGACGGCTCTGACATCAATGACGGTTCTTGTGACTACTCATGCATTGGCTGTCTCGACCCTGCGGCTGCCAACTACGATCCAAACGCAACTGTCGACAGTGGCAATTGCGTGTACTGTGACCCAGGAACGTTCATCTTCCAGGTCGACATGTTCGACAGCTTCGGTGATGGATGGTCTGGAGCTGAGTACTACCTCTTTGATGTAAGCACTGGAGCACTGATTGACAGTGGTTCAATTGCTACGGCATTCTCCGGAGACGGTTTGTCCGTAGGTACCGATCTGATTTGCTTGGCTCCTGGATGTTACTCATTCCAGACGACAACAGACGCATTCCCTGGTGAGGTCAGCATTTCGTTGAGTGACCAGTTTGGCACCAACTACGGAACTGTTGGTACAGATGAAAACTATGGAGTCGACTTCACGCTCAGCGGTCAGTGCTCTTTCGAAGGTTGTACAGATGCTGCAGCCAACAACTTCAATCCTTCTGCGAGCATCGACGACGGATCTTGTCAATTGCCTCCAGCAAATGACGACGTCGCAGACGCCGAGGCCTTGGCTTGTGGTTTGAGTGCATCGGGGACTCTCGAAAACGCAAACGACAATGAAGGCTTGGACGGATTGGAGCATGGAAACGATGTATTGAGTGCAGCGGGTGTATGGTACGTGATCAACTCTGACGCGGATCAGCAAATCACCATGAGCACATGTGATACTCCTGCCAACGATGTAGACACAGATTACGCGACCAACACGGATTTGGCAGTGTTTACGCAGGGAATTGACGGCTCATTGACTTGCATTGCTACGAACAATGACGGATGTCCTACTGGATTCCACAGTGCCATCACTTGGTCGGCTACGACAGGTAGTGACTACTACGTGCGCGTGGAAGGAACGGGCGGCAACAACTTTGTGATTTCTGCTTCTTGCAATACAGAAGTCACCACGTCACCAGCCAATGACGAGTGTGCTGGAGCCATTGCCCAAGTGACAGGAGAAACCTTCACGGGCAACCTTTGTGGTGCCAACGCAGAAGAAATCTTCGTGCCTTGGGAGGGTACAGGAACTGCTTACGGTGTGTACTTCACATTCAACAGCGCGAACTACAACACGTTCTTCTTCAACACGACTAACATCTCCAACGAAGGTGTTGGGTTTGCAATGTTGAGCGGTAACACTTGTGACGACCTCGGTCCATTTGTAGGTTGCTACGTGACTGGAACGTGCGCAGGTTCTGTGGAGAGCTTCTTGCCAAACCTCGAGCCCAATACAGATTATTACTTCTTGGTTTGGACAGACGATCAGAGCACTTGTGGTGAGTTCGAGTTCACGACAACTGGTATCATCCTCGGTTGTACAGATGCAACTGCGACCAACTACAATGACGAGGCCAACCAAGACGACGGTTCTTGTGACTTTGCAGGCGTCGTTCCAGTGAATGACACGTGCGACAACGCAATTACACTGGAGTGCAATACTGTGACTACAGGTTCTACCGGTGGTGCAACTAACGCAGGCGCTCCCTTGAGCGTAGCAGGTTGTGAAACATCTCCTGGTACTGGTGTTTGGTACACATTCGTGGGTGACAGCTCGTTGCACACACTGAGCACTTGTGGTTCTGCCATCGATTCTAAGATCAACATCTACTCTGCGACTGATTCTTGTGGCGGCGGTGGTGTAGATACGCCTCCTGCCGACCCTTGCGACAGCTTGGTCACAACCAACTACAGCGTTGGTGGTGGTTCTTGGGACAGTGAGATTTCTTGGGCATTGACCAATGCTGCTGGAGATACGGTTGCTTCAGGCGGAGCTCCTTCAACAGGCAGTGTTTGCCTTGAGGCAGGTGACTACACATTGTCCATGGTTGACGCGTTTGGAGACGGTTGGAATGGCGCTGGTGCGACATTCACCGATGGCCTCGGAGACGTCATGGGCTTTGCTGGATTGGATACAGGTGCCGCTGGCACAGCGACCATCACAATCGCACCTTACAGCACCGAGCCTACCTTCATCGCGGGTGATTTCACTTGTGTGGCATCTGCACTCGTCTCAGACGGTACAGGCATCTGTACTTTGTTCGATTCGGATGACGTAAACTTTGAATTCGTTTCTGAGCCAGGTTTGCTGTACTACGTGTATGTAGGAGCTCAAGACGTCGATGGCAACCCTGCCACAGACGACAACGGAGCATTTGAAATCGACTTCACCTGTTCTGCTGTTGTGGATGGTTGTTTGGACCCCAGTGCTTGCAACTACAACCCAGATGCAAACTTTGACGATGGCTCTTGCGACATTTGGAGCTGTGTTTGTGCAACTGAAACAGGAACTCCTGTTCAATTCTACATGAACGACAGCTTTGGTGACGGTTGGAATGGTGCTGAGTACACAGTAACCAGCCTTGCTGGTGATGTGATCGCTACTGGTACCTTGGACGAAGCTGCGTTCTTCGTGGATGCGAACAACTTCGCTGGACCAGAATTTGGATACGATCTCTTCTGCCTGGAGCCTGGATGCTACAACGTTGCTGTCTCAGACGGTGACTGGCCATCAGAGGTGTCTTGGGAAGTGTTGACCGAGGATGGTACAGTGCTGACTTCTGGTGGACCTACCGACGGTATCACGATTTCTGTGGGAGGTGCAGTATGTGGTTGTACTGACGCTACAGCCTGCAACTACGATGCAGCAGCTACCGACGACGATGGCTCTTGTGAGTTTGAGTCATGCGGCGGTTGTACAGATACGACTGCATGCAACTATGATGCAGCTGCGCTTATCGACAATGGCACTTGCTGCTACGACAACTGCGTGACGATTAACATGAACGACAGCTTCGGCGACGGTTGGAACGGTGCTGCTTACACGCTGACAAGCGTAGATGGTACTGAAATCGGAACAGGAACTGTTGAAGCTGGAAGCTCTGCAAGCGATTCATACTGCTTGGCGAATGGCTGCTACGTCCTCTCTGTCACTGAAGGCACCTTCCCAGGTGAAGTCAGCTGGAGTGTAGTTGGAGCCTTCGCGGGTCTCGTGAATGGTGGAGCTGGTGAATCTGTGACATTCAATGTTGGTTCTGGAGACCAGTGTGTGGTGGGTTGTGATATCGCTTGTGCGTGCAACTACAACCCCGCTACAAACATCTCTGATGTGGCCACTTGTGTGTTCGACGGCTGCGCTGGGTGTACATACCCAAGTGCTGAGAACTATGACGAGACTGCGGTCACGGACGATGGTTCTTGCAGCTTTGACATCGCCAACCCATGTCCTGCGGACTTGAACGGTGACGGCTCTGTCTCTACAGCGGACTTGCTCGAATTCCTGACGGCATTCGGTCAGATTTGCTAATCTGAGTAATGGATAAAAGAAAGGCCCGGCGTAAGCCGGGCCTTTTTGTTTCTTTGAAATCATGAATTCAATCCTTATCACAGGAGCAGGCAGCGGCATTGGCGCCGCAACTGCACGAGCACTTGCCGACCGAGAGGGCATTCGATTGATCTTGTTGGGCCGCAGGGAGAAACCTTTGCACGATGTTTTGGCATCCTTACCAGGTCATCGGGAGCACGTGATGGTTTCCATGGATGTTGTCGATGTTCAAAGTTTGCAGAATTGGCTTTCAGGGCCAGAGGCAAATTTGGAGCGTCATCCATTGGTGGGGGTTTTCGCAAATGCTGGAATTGGTGGGCCAAATGCATTTGGAGAGAACGATCGTTGGCAAGAAATCATTCAAATCAACCTCACGGGTACCTACAACACATTGATGTCCTGCAAGCCTTACTTAGATCGAACGGATGGGGTTAAGCATGCTGTAGTGACGAGCAGCGTGTTGGCGAGATTTGGAGTTCCCGGGCAATCGGCCTACGTCACAAGCAAGACAGGGTTGTTGGGATTGGTGAGGTCTTTGGCTGTGGAATGGTCTCCGCAAGGCATCATGGTCAATGCGATTTGTCCTGGTTGGGTGGATACAGAGATGGCTCAAAACAGCATCCAGGCTCTTGCTGACATGCAGGGGATTTCCTACGAACAATCCAAGGCTCAACAAGAGGAAATTCTGCCTGCCAACCGGATGAGCACGCCTGAAGAAATGGCACAATGGGTGAGCTTTTTATTCTCGGGGCTTGGGGATGGTGAACATGGACCAAGGGTGGAAACGTTGACAGGACAAGCCTTGGATGTAAATAGCGGGTCTTGGATGGGGTGAACTACACCGGGGTGACACATACCTTTGTTACATGAGGCATAATTTGAGTGATGTAAGCGCTTTGATCAAAGATCGACGTTCTTTCGCGCCAGAGCAGCTGTCGGCGAGACGAGTTCATCGGGATGTCATTACAGAAGTCCTGCGTGCAGGCACCTGGGCAGCCAATCACGGCATGACTCAGCCCTGGCGCTTTACGGTGTTTCAAGGGGAGGGGCTGGAAATCATTCGAAAAGGATTGCCAGAGTGGTATCAAATTCAGATGGGCACGGATGGCGTCGTTGAAAAGAAACTTGACAAGTTGCGTCACCGCTTGGATACATGCAATTGCGTCATTGGTATCGGAATGGTGCCTGACGTGAACCAAAGGATTTCTCGTCAAGATGAAGAATGGGCTGTGGCTGGGGCAATTCAAAACATGCATCTCATGTGCACAGCCTATGGATTGGGTGCCAAGTGGACCACACCCAAATTCATGAATCTTCCTCAGGTGAAGGAGGCAATGGGACTTCCTGAAGAGGCCAAGGTCATGGGGTTGATGTATGTTGGCTATCCAGATCGAGATTGGCCTGGTTCCTACCGGTGGCCGTTGGAATTTGTCACTCGGTGGTATGATGGATTAAGTGAGGAACGTCCCCATGAACAAAGGCCATCGGTGTAAGTCATGCGCTGGGTCAATCACTATACACATCCAGGTGACACCCGCTATCACGTATTTGTGTTTCGTGAGACGCATTATGCGAGCAGATTTCAAGAGCGTTGTGAAGACGAGTGCATTCCATTCGAGAGACATGAGGAGGACGGAAATGTGATGTTTGGGATTGCGAAGGTCCATTTTAAGGAGGCCCTGAGAATGAATCACCTTGTTTATGCGGAATTTAGAAGTCACTTTATTCCCAGTCGAAACTGGCGATGGGGCTTGCTTTTGTTCACTGCGGCCATCATCGGGTTGGCTTTGGTTGGTTGGTTGACGTCTACAACGGCACACGGACAGGTTGAGGCAGGGCTCCCTTGGGAGTTGGACGTGGTGGCTCGAGTTCATGTCCCCACGGACGCATTGGGTATGCAGCCCACCCAGGTGGCTGGTGGGGGGATTGATGCAACGTGGTCGCCACGGTTTGGATCCGAATTAGGTCTTCGCATTCATCGTCGATTGAAAGAGGGTTGGACCTTGGGCGGCGGCATTGAATGGATTCGAAGGGAGCACGCTGTCATTGTGGCATTCGCCAATGACACGCTCGACATATCAAGTGTGGATACTCTGTCTCAAATGAGGAGCCTGGCGTATCGCATACCTCTGCTGGCAGGCATTCGCATTCCTATTGGCTACAATGATTTAGAAATTCAGGCCAGTGGAGGTCTTGGTTTGGAGTGGAAAACCAGCGAGACTGTGGTAAGCCAATTGGTACAAGGTCCCGGCGCAGATCATGTCGTGCAGGCTTACCAAGGGCGAACGCGATTCATCTCGGTGCCCGTCATGGCAGAAGTTGGCATTCAAAGACGCGCCAAGGGTGGCAGGCCGGGATGGTATGTTGGTTGGTTTTGGTCCAGTCCGCTCGGGCGAGATGCCTGGGCGGAGAATACGTGGGCTTCTGGATCCATCTCGGGACTGGCTCGAAATTATCTGAGTCTGGTGGTCACGGGCTTGGATGTTCGACTCGTGTTGCCGGAGTGAGAAACATGAAACTTGGCAGGGTTTTCACGACCACAA
>DCBH01000062.1 GCA_002313415.1 Flavobacteriales bacterium UBA1112 | reverse complement strand
GATAAGCACTGAAAGCATCTAAGTGCGAAACTCACCGCGAGATGAGGTTTCATTGAGGGTCGTTGTAGACGACAACGTTGATAGGCCGCAGGTGTAAAGGCAGTGATGTCAAAGCCGAGCGGTACTAATTACCCGAAAGCTTATCAGTCTCCAATCTTCTACCAGTATGTCATCCCATTTGTGGGTGATTCCAATGAGCGCATTGGTCATTGTCCACGTAAACGCTAGGTGTCTATTGCGGTGAGGTCCACCTCTTCCCATTCCGAACAGAGAAGTTAAGCTCACCAGCGCAGATGGTACTGCTACGGCGGGAGAGTATGTCGACGCCATCCTTGGGGCCCTTCGGGGCCCCTTTTTTTTTGCCTTGAATTTTGCGAATTTCACGCGAACATGAACAACCTTGTAGCCATCGTCGGACGTCCCAATGTGGGTAAGTCCACCCTTTTTAATCGGTTGACTGAGACGCGAGAAGCGATCACTGACGAGACGAGTGGCACGACGCGCGATCGGAAGTACGGCAGCGTCATTTGGACAAACCATCAATTCAATGTGATTGATACAGGTGGTTGGATTACCAAAAGTGACGACAGTTTTGAGGCGGCCATCCGGGGTCAGGTTGAAATCAGTTTGGAAGAAGCGGACTTGATTTTGTTCATGGTAGAGATTGAGGTGGGCATTACTGATTTGGACCAGGACATTGCAAATCTGCTGAGGCGCACGGGCAAACCCATCATGCTCGTTTGCAACAAGGTTGATACCTCTGCACACGATGTAGGGGCTGAGGAATTTTTTCGATTGGGTCTGGCCGAGGAGATTTTTCGAATCAGTGCCAACAATGGTTACGGCACAGGTGAACTCCTTGATGCAGTGGTGGAAGCCCTTCCACCCATGCCAGAACAAGGAGAGTTGGGGTTGCCAAAGCTTGCGGTGGTCGGAAAGCCCAATGTGGGCAAGAGTACTTTTATCAATACGATTCTAGGGGAGGAACGCAACATCGTGACAGACATTGCGGGCACCACACGTGACAGCGTTCACACGCGGTATCAGATGTTCGGATTTGATTTTGAGATTGTCGATACGGCTGGGCTTCGTAAAAAGAAACAGGTGACGGATCACCTCGAATTTTACAGTACCGTGCGGACAATCAAGGCCATTGATGAAAGCGATGTTTGCCTTTTGATGCTCGACGGAAGCGATCCGATGGGCCGCCAGGACTTGAATATTTTTTGGCAAATCGTAGAGAGCTATCGCGGCGTGGTGGTGGTGGTGAACAAGTGGGATTTGGTCGAAAAGGAAACCAACACCATGCGCGACATGGAGGAGATGATTCGAGAACGTACTTCGCCGTTTACAGACATTCCGATTGTTTTCACGTCAAACGTGAAAAAGCAGCGGGTGCTCCAAGCGTTGGAGACGGCTTTGGAAGTAAGGCAGGCGCGTGCCTCAAAGGTTCCTACCAGTGAATTGAATGATGTTCTGCTTCCCCTCATCGAGAACTATCCGCCGCCTGCTTGGAAGGGGAAATATGTGAAAATCAAATACGTCACCCAAATTCCTTCACAGACACCCACGTTTGCATTTTTCTGCAATCTGCCTCAGTACATCCGCGATCCCTACAAGCGCTTCCTCGAGAATCAGCTCAGAGAGCACTACGATTTCCAGGGCGTTCCCATCCGATTGTTTTTCCGGAAGAAATAACTTTCTATCCCACGAGAATAGGAAAGGTGCGAACGTTTAAATTTGGTATTCACCCTGAACTGATTGTGCGATGAGCTATTTTTTCACCTCCGAATCCGTATCTGAAGGTCATCCCGACAAGGTTGCAGACGCCATCAGTGATGCATTGATTGATCATTTTTTGGCCTTTGATCCGCAATCGAAGGTGGCGTGTGAAACTTTGGTGACCACTGGACAGGTGGTTTTGGCTGGTGAAGTCAAATCTGAATCTCCTTATCTCGACGTACAGACCATCGCTCGACAAACCATAGCCAACATCGGATACACTCGAAGTGAGTATCAATTTGATGCAGCGTCATGTGGCGTACTCAGCGCGATTCACGAACAAAGTGCAGACATCAATCAAGGGGTGGAGCGCGCCAAACCCGAAGAACAGGGTGCCGGAGACCAGGGGATGATGTTTGGTTATGCCTGCCGCGAGACGGACAACTTGATGCCCTTGGCCCTTGAACTTTCTCATCGTTTGTTGCGCGAATTGTCCGCCATTCGGAAGGCGGGCAAGGAAATGACATATCTCCGTCCTGACTCCAAAAGTCAGGTAACCATTGAGTATGAAAATGACGGAACACCCAAGCGAATTGAGGCCATTGTGGTAAGCACACAGCATGACGATTTCGGACCGAATGATGAGGCCATGCTTGCCAAAATCAAAGAAGACGTTGCTCAAATCCTGATTCCTCGAGTCAAAGCGACCATGAGCGAGCGCGTTCAATCTCTGTTTCTGGGGGACCACAAATTGCACGTAAATCCGACAGGCAAGTTTGTCATCGGCGGTCCTCACGGCGATACCGGGTTGACAGGCCGCAAAATCATCGTGGATACGTATGGGGGAAAAGGTGCACATGGAGGTGGTGCGTTCAGCGGAAAAGATCCCTCCAAAGTGGACCGCTCAGCGGCGTATGCCACGCGGCACATCGCGAAGAATCTGGTGGCTGCGGGTGTTTGTGACGAGGTTTTGGTGCAAGTAGCTTACGCGATTGGCGTGGCTGACCCTGTGGGGCTGTTTGTCAATACCTATGGTACAAGTAAAGTGAATGTCGACGATGGAGTAATCGCAGATCGCATCGCCCGCATTTTTCCGATGCAGCCTTATCACATCGAGCAAAGGTTCAAATTGCGCACGCCCATTTATACAGAGACGGCTGCGTATGGACATATGGGACGGCCATGTGAAGTGGTGACCAAGCGTTTTGCGACCCATGCGGGAGGAGCTGCGAAGGAAATCACCGTAGAGCTTTTTCCTTGGGAGAAACTCGACAAGGTGGAAGAAGTGAAAGAGGCCTTTGGTCTTTGAACGGGTCGTCTCTGCTGACATTTTGGCTCGCAAGGCCTCATGTGACATTGGAGGCTCCTGTGCTGCTGGCCAACGTTGAAGGTTTGGACGGGGCAATGCCCATTTGAATGGCAGTGTGTAAAACGACGGTGAAAACATGTGAACAACGGACGCGTACCGCGACGTACCTTACACCCCCCATGTACGATTCAGATTCTTCTTCCAGTTCGAAGTCACAAAGCCGCCCCAGAGAGTTGGTGCGCACGACAAATGCACTTGTGCCAGGTGCGAAGGTGCAGCCTCAGGCCAAAGAGCTAGAGGAGGTGGTTCTTGGGGCGATGATGATGGAGAAGTCGGCTGTGAACGCAGTGATTGATGTCCTTCAGCCAGAGAGCTTTTATGTGGAGGCTCACGGCGAGGTGTTTCGAGCGATTCAATCCTTGTTCAACAAATCGGAACCCATCGATTTGTTGACTGTCACAGAGCAGCTCCGCATGGATGGAAAACTCGACATGCTCGGTGGGAGCCATCGAGTGGCTGAGTTGACCACGCGGGTTGCGAGCAGTGCCAACGTAGAGTTTCATGCGCGCATCATTGCTCAAAAGCACATTCAGCGCGAATTGATTCGAGTGTCCAACACCATCATTGAAAAGGCGTATGATGAGACGTCGGATGTCTTTGATCTTCTGGATGAAGCGGAAAGCAAATTGTTTGAAGTGGCAGAGGGCAACATCCGAAAGAGTTATGAAAGCATGGGTGTTGTGATGAAGCAAGCCCTCGAAGACATTGAAGCGGCGCGCAACAATGAAGACGGTGTCAGTGGTGTTCCTTCGGGGTTCCACGACCTCGACAAAATCACCGGCGGGTGGCAGCGGTCAGATATGATTGTTCTGGCTGGCCGTCCAGGTATGGGAAAGACGGCCTTCGTGCTATCCATGGCAAGAAACATGGCGGTAGATCACCAAATTCCCGTCGCTGTTTTCAGTTTGGAAATGAGCTCAGTTCAACTCGTCCAACGATTGATTTCGTCTGAGACTGAAATCAACAGTGACAAATTCCGAAAAGGAAATTTGGAGGAACATGAGTATCAGCAGCTTTATTCACGTGTCGGAAAACTGAGTGACGCGCCTCTTTTCATCGATGACACTCCGGGCTTGAACATCTTTGAGCTGAGGGCCAAGTGTCGCCGTCTGAAAGCACAGCACGGCATTGATCTGGTTGTGGTTGACTATCTCCAATTGATGAGTGCAGGATCGGACAAGGGTAATCGTGAACAAGAAATATCGAGCATCAGCCGTTCGATCAAATCCATTGCAAAAGAGTTAGATGTACCCATCATTGCTCTTTCTCAATTAAGCCGGAATGTGGAAACGAGAGGAGGTGACAAGCGACCTTTGTTGTCTGACCTGCGTGAATCAGGAGCGATTGAACAGGACGCCGACATTGTGGCCTTCGTCTACCGTGCAGAGTACTATGGCATCACCGAACATCCAGATGGCATTGACACCACTGGGCTTGCAGAATTGATTTTGGCC
>DCBH01000109.1:1296-3918 GCA_002313415.1 Flavobacteriales bacterium UBA1112 | reverse complement strand
ACATTCTGGATGATGGCCAGACGTGTCGACGAGATGATCGCATCGATGAAGGCTCGAGGGCAGATCACGAAAGGGTCCAGCCGGCATCAAGGCAAACCAAGACATGCCTTTGGGACGAGGTCTGCCCATGAGCCCAATCAAGATGTCAGGCCGAAGTGCACGATGTTGCATTCCATCATCCAGCACCACTGCTCTTAAATTCGGACAATCCCTCGCCATCCTCGCCAGACCCCTTAATCGGTTTTCACACACTGCCACGGCGATGCCAGGGAGGTTTGACTCAATCATCCAAGGCTCGTCACCAACTTCGTTCCAGTCAAGTGCGTCACTTACCCAAACAAAACCGGTTGTCGTTCGACCATATCCACGACTCAGAATGCCCACAGCATGTTCGCCCAAAAGCTGCTGCAATCGACGGGCTGCATCCATCACGTGCGGTGTTTTGCCCGTCCCACCCACCTCGACGTTTCCCATCACGAGCGTGGGGAGAGCACCGCGCTGGCTTCGTAAAATCCCCCCATCGTACAAGGCGTGTCGGAGGGTGAGAATTGCAGCCCAGGCAAGGGCCAGAGGAGCGCAGAAGACTCTTTTCCATGCGGACTTGACCTCGAAGTGAGAGGAATTGGAAGCGTGGGAAACCGCACCGCGAAACTGGGTTGGAACGTGTACCTTCGGGCTCATGGAGAATGCCTTGAAGGTACGAGATATCGCGGCTTGGCTCGAAGCATGGGCACCGCCTCATTTGGCTGAGTCCTACGACAATGTGGGTTTGCTTGTGGGAAGTCCAAACGCGAAAATCAACAAAGTGCTCGTCAGTTTGGATTGCACAGAAGAAGTCGTCGCGGAAGCTGAACGTGAGGGATGCGAATTGATTGTCAGCCACCATCCTGTCATATTTCGTGGATTGAAGGCCATCAACGGAAGCAATGACGTCGAGCGTACCGTGATGCGGGCCATCAAAAGCGGGATTGCGTTGTATGCCATTCACACAAACCTGGACAATGTGATGACGGGGGTCAACAGTCATCTGGCGTCGCTGCTGGGATGCACACCTGAGTCGCTTCGCATTCTGAGACCTTTGGGTGCCAAACTTGAAAAGTGGACAGTTTTTGTGCCCAGAGAGCATACCCATGCCGTCCGAGACGCCATGGCTGAATCGGGAGCTGGGCACATTGGCAAGTACGATTATTGCAGCTTCGCAACAGAAGGTACAGGGACGTTCCGAGCACAAGAAGGTGCCAACCCTTTTGTCGGAAATCAAGGGGAGATTCACCAAGAGCAGGAGACGCGTCTAGAAATGATTGTGCCTGGAGAGGCGGTGTCCTCTGTTCGACAAGCCATGCTTGCAGCTCATCCCTATGAAGAAGTCGCTTTTGACCGTGTTGCATTGGAAAATGGCCGCGTTGACTTTGGTGCGGGCATGGTTGGTGAGTTGCCCGAGCCCATGGCGTGGGAAGCGTTTGCCGACCATGTCAAGAAGGTTTTGGGTGGTCAGGGACTCAAGCACACGGCACCGGTGAAATCTCATGTGCAGCGAATTGCCATGTGTGGGGGAAGCGGTGCTTTTTTGATTGGCGACGCGGCCCGAGTGGGTGCAGATGTGTACTTGACCTCAGATGTCAAATACCACGAATATTTCGGAGCGTTGGGGTCTTTTCAATTGCTCGATGTCGGACACTACGAGAGCGAATGGCAAACGAGCACATTGATTGCCAACAAAATCAACGAGAAATTCCCTAAATTTGCCGTCCATTTGTCAACAACCAAGACAAATCCAGTTACCTACCGCTGAACACGACCGATTCCAAATCGCATGGCCAAGAAAAAAACCAGCACCGCCGAAGACAAGTTGCGAGCCCTCTTCGACCTTCAAATCATTGACTCCCGCATCGACCGACTCCGAGTCGTTCGTGGTGAACTTCCGCTCGAAGTTCAGGACCTAGAAGACGAGTTGGAAGGGATGCGTGCCCGTCTTGAACGCATGGAGGAAGACAATGATCAAGTCAACCAACGCATCACGGCTTACCAAATGCAAATCAAAGACAGCCAAGCTTTGATCGAAAAGTACACGGAACAGCAGAACAACGTGCGCAACAACCGTGAGTTTGAGTCTCTTTCCAAAGAGATTGAGTATCAAACGTTGGAGATTGAGTTGTGCGAGAAGCGCATCCGAGAGTGCAAAGCCCAGGTGGAGCAAAAGGCGGAAGGTCTCGATGGAACGCGTGAGCGCTTTACTCAGCGCCAAGAGGATCTCGAAGCGAAGAAAGCCGAACTCGACGCCATCATCGCGGAGACGCAGGCTGAGGAAGAACTTCTTCAGAAGCACAGCGACAAGACAGCCAAGGGAATTGAAGACCGTTTGGTGGCCAGCTACCGTCGCATTCGTGGCGCTGCAAAGAATGGATTGGCAGTCGTTCCCATTGAGCGCGAGGCGAGTGCGGGAACCTTCATCAAGATTCCACCACAACGCCAAATTGACATCGCACAGCGCAAGCGCATCATCGTGGATGAGCACAGTGGTCGCATTTTGGTTGACAAAGAGCTCGCGGACGAGGAATTGTCGCGCATGAACACCCTTCTCGACAAAGAGCTCGCCAAGCTCAAGAAGTGAGTCCACATGCC
>DCBH01000109.1:0-869 GCA_002313415.1 Flavobacteriales bacterium UBA1112 | reverse complement strand
GTGCTCCGCATTCATCACATTCGCAACCCTGCGGAGAGGAGCAGGCTGCTTGCCCGTCGCTCGAGCTGACCAGGAGGCTCATCTGAGAAGGCTCCCATGAAGTAATAATCCTCACTGTGCCACGCCGTTCGCCATGCCGCACTGAAGTGAACATTTCCAATCCGGTAGCCGCCACCCAAACTCACATGAGTTCGATTGGCATTGGAGACCACCGCCCCCTCTGCGAATGGCGTTGTGGACATGCCTCCGCCGCTGCGAATCCGGAATTGCTTGTCGTCGCCAAGGCGAAACTCCAAACCCACTCTGGCTTGATGTATGGTGCGATATCCCGCGTTCACGGCATCATTTTCAGCATCAAAATCGTACCCTGTGGACAACCAGCCATCTGAATCTCTCAGTTCTCCTCTGCGCATGTCGCTGCGAACGTAATCCGCATTGATCACTGCGAACTTGCCCATCAGCACGCTGGCACTCACCGTTGTGCGATCTGGAGTCATCACCACATATTCCGAGTTTGACGTGGGGCTAGAGGCGTTTGACGCAGATTGGTCAATCCAAGTCGTACTTACGCTTGTGGCGTAGGTATCTGTGAGGGTGAGACGGCCGCGGGTTTGGTGAGCAAGCCCGACGCGCAGAACATCAGAAACCCTGGCCAAAACGCCAAAGCGGAATAAAATTCCCTTTCCGGTGATGCTTAACGTTTCTTGGAATGCCCAATCACGCAATTCTACGTCTGCATCGTTCACCGATTCTCGATGCGTGGACGATTCCTCAAAACTGACCCTTGGCAAACCCAATGTCGCACCAATCGATATGCGGTCTTGGAACATGGTCCCAAAGGCGATTTGAGTTTCTGCAAGACGCCCTCG
>DCBH01000076.1:32339-63625 GCA_002313415.1 Flavobacteriales bacterium UBA1112 | reverse complement strand
AGACTCTTCCCAAGATGAAGGAAACAAAGCAGATGACATCGACCCGCGCTGGGCAGCATTAAAAGGACTTGACAACTAACGCACTATGGCACATCCCAAAAGACGACAAAGCAAAACACGTACGCGGAAACGCCGTACCCACGACGCACTCTCTGCAGCGAACGTCAGCACATGTCCCACCACAGGCCAACCTCACATGTTCCACCGTGCGCACTGGCATGAAGGAAAGCTGTACTACAAAGGAAAGGTGGTGATGGAACGCGATGAGGCGTAACAGAGAACGATACTAGAACTCTTTGTGATGAAAAAGGACCCTTCAAAGGTCCTTTTTTCTTTGCTGAACTTTTCCACGGAGGACGTTGAAGACTCCTTGAACATGGGACCAAGACGCCTATACATGACTTCTAAATTTGGTGCTTTACACTTATGCTTATGGCAGCTGCAATCACAAGTGTCGCTGGGTACTTACCCGAAGACAGGCTCACCAACAAGGACCTCGAAAAGATGGTCGACACTTCCGATGAATGGATTCGGACAAGGACAGGCATCGAGGAGCGCCGCATTCTGAAAGACCCGACAAAAGCAACCTCAGATATGGGGGCTGAGGCTGTCAGAGCACTCTGTTCCAAATCAGGTCTCGACCCCACTGACATCGATCTCATCGTCTGCGCAACAGTAACTCCTGACATGCTTTTTCCATCCACAGCCAACCTGATTGGTCACAAGGTGGGGGCAACAAAAGCTTGGGGGTTTGACTTAAGTGCAGCCTGCAGTGGTTTTCTGTTTGCCCTCAAAACAGCTGCTCAGTTTGTAGAAAATGGTACGGCGAAGAACGTCGTGGTCGTGGGTGCCGACAAAATGAGCTCCATCGTCGATTACACCGACAGGACCACGTGCGTTCTCTTTGGTGATGCCGCTGCAGCAGTCCTGCTGCAGAACGATGAAGGGGATTGTGGCATTCTTGACAGCCAACTGTATTCCGACGGCTCGGGAGGCGATTACCTATGCATGCCTGCCGGAGGGTCCCTTCGACCTTCAAGCCATGAGACTGTCGACGCCAAACAACACTTCATTTTCCAAGACGGTCAACCCGTATTTAAAGCTGCCGTGACCAAAATGGCAGATGTCAGCTACGAAATCATGCAGCGAAACAATTTGACTGCGGACGACGTCGCGTGGCTCGTGCCACATCAGGCCAACCTCCGTATCATCGATGCGACGCAGCGGCGTACAGGTGTTCCCAAAGACAAAGTCATGATCAACATTCAGAAATACGGAAACACAACTGCGGCAACGATTCCATTGTGTCTACACGACTGGGAATCACAATTGACACGCGGCGACAATCTCATTTTGGCCGCCTTCGGAGGTGGCTTCACCTGGGGGTCGGTCTACGTCAAATGGGCCTACGACGGCAAGAAATAATGGTCTTTCGTAGCCTCTGAACTAACTTTCTCCCCCAAAACTCTCCGACATGAAACTGACGGAAATTCAAGATCTCATCAAGTTTGTCGCCCGAGCGGGCGTCACTGAAGTGGAAATCGAACAAAAAGATTTCAAACTGACCATCAAATCTGAAATGCCCAAGGGCCGAGGAAAAAAGGAGGAGCAGGTTGTTCAGACCATCCAAGTTCCCGCGGCCATGCCCCAGATGGTCCAAGCCGCGCCGGTTCAAGCGGCGGCTCCAGTCGCCGTCCCCGCTGCCGCCCCAGCACCTGCTGCAACTTCCCCAGAACCAACAGCAACAGAGGAAGACACAAGCAACCTCATTGAAATCAAGTCTCCCATGATCGGCACTTTCTACCGCCGCCCATCTCCAGACAAGGATGTCTTCGCTGAAGTAGGCGATGTCATCAAGCCCGGTGATACCGTATGTGTGATTGAAGCCATGAAGCTCTTCAATGAAATCGAGTCAGAGGTGCAAGGGAAGATTGTCAAAATTTTGATGGACGACAATTCTCCCGTTGAATACGACCAACCCTTGTTCTTGGTCGACCCCACCTGAGCCACGAACAGAACCCGATCTCATGTTCAAGAAAATCCTGATTGCCAACCGCGGCGAAATTGCACTTCGTGTGATTCGCACTTGCCGTGAAATGGGCATATCCACGGTGGCGGTCTACTCCACTGCCGACCGAGATAGCCTGCACGTTCGCTTTGCGGACGAAGCCGTCTGCATCGGCCCTGCACCCAGTGCTCAAAGCTATTTGAACATCCCCAACATCATTGCTGCTGCAGAAATCACCAATGCAGACGCAGTTCACCCCGGTTATGGGTTCTTGTCTGAAAATGCCAACTTCTCGCGCATTTGTGGTGAAAACAACATCAAGTTCATTGGTGCTAGCCCAGAAATGATTGATGCCATGGGAGACAAGGCTTCTGCCAAAGCGACCATGAAAAAAGCAGGTGTCCCAACCATTCCTGGCAGTGAGGGCATCTTGGCTGATTTCGAGGAAGCCAAGGCTTGCGCCCACGACATTGGCTACCCCATCATGCTCAAAGCCACTGCCGGTGGCGGAGGAAAGGGTATGCAGGTGTGCAAAGACGACGAGGAACTGGCGGAGGGCTGGGAATCCACTCGCCGCGAGGCAGGTGCCGCATTCGGCAACGATGGGATGTACATGGAGAAATTCGTTGTTGAACCCCGTCACATCGAAATCCAGATTGCTTCAGATTCTCGAGGGAAGGCGTGCCACCTCAGTGAGCGGGACTGCTCCATCCAACGTCGCCACCAAAAACTCGTCGAAGAAACACCGTCTCCCTACATGACGGACAAGCTCCGTGAGGCCATGGGCGAAGCAGCCATCAAGGCCGCCGAGGCTGTGAAATATGAAGGCGTTGGAACGGTCGAATTTTTGGTGGATGCCAACCGTGACTTTTACTTCATGGAGATGAATACGCGCATTCAGGTAGAGCACACCATCACCGAGGAGGTCATTGACTATGATTTGATCAAAGAGCAAATCAAATTGGCCGGCGGTGAGAAAATCAGCGGACGCAACCATTTCCCCAAATTGCATAGCATTCAGTGCCGCATCAATGCGGAGGACCCCGATCGCAATTGGGCCCCTAGCCCCGGGAGAATCACAGATTATCACGCGCCTGGTGGACATGGGGTCCGTGTAGATACCCACGCCTACGCCGGGTACATGATTCCACCACATTACGACAGCATGATCAGCAAGCTCATTGTCGTCGCACAAACCCGAGAAGAAGCCATCACGAAAATGCAACGCGCCCTTGATGAATACATCATCGAGGGAGTCAAAACGACCATCCCCTTCCACCAACGGCTGATGAAGAATCAACGCTTTCGCAAAGGAGACTTCACCACCAAGTTTTTAGAAGAGGAGAACGTTTAACAACCATCCCTTCATCGACCATCCGTCCAGTCCAGTCGGATATCTCAGGCTCTAGATAAGCTCAAGAATTCCGAATTTTGGCCACTGTTGCAGTAGTGCTCTGGCCTGTTGCCAAGGGTACCACAACAACTTGCCCTCCCCACAATTTCACATCCTTACTGCCCACCACGTAACGAGGGTCACTTGAATCGGTACAATCTGCTTCATAATCACCGCCCTTGACGAGCACATCAGGCTTGAACTGTTGTACCAGCGACAGAGGTGTGTCTTCATCAAACACAACCACTGCATTGACACACCGGAAAGCAGCCAACAAGCGCGCCCGATGGACTTGGGGATGAATGGGTCTATTCGAGCCCTTCTTCAAACGCTTCACACTTGCATCCGAATTCACAGCGACCACCAAACGATCTCCACAAGTCGCTGCTGCCTCGAGCACTTTGAGATGTCCCACGTGAAGCAAGTCAAAAACCCCATTGGTAAAGACCACCTTCAAATTTTGCTCTTTCCAATTTTGGACCTGCATTGCAGCAACATCCCGAGTATATCCATCCCCGTCAACCACGGCGCATTCGGTAAAGAAACAACATCAGATAGCCTAACCCTCCGGTGACGACAATCATGGCGGTTTGAGTTATCCAAACCACATTGGCCACAGCAAACCCAACATCTCTCGAAAATCCTACCGCAGCGAATCCCAATGACACTGCCCAGTGATACGATCCGATTCCACCTGGCGCTGGCAACACCATCCCAAATCCACCTGCGACCATGACCAGAACAGCATCTGTAAGTCTCACTTCATTCACTGCTGGAATTGCCTTGAACAACACAAAAGACATCAAGAAATACATCGTCCAAATGAAAAAAGTATGAGCCAGAAAAAGACCTCTTTTTTCCATGGCTAGAACACTTTGGATTCCCTTGCCAAGACCCTGAAGAAATTCAGCAACCCTTCCAACAAGTCCTGGGCGACCTTGCTGTTTTGCGAGCCACCAAAGCGCAACACCTCCCAACAAGGTCATCACTCCTGCTGCGATGAAAGTAGTCGTGGCAGGCAGCTGTGCCTCTTGCATCAACCCGAGGAAGGCCTCTAGGTTGGTGGCTAGAGCAAAGGCCACCAACCCAAAAAGCATGAGGAAATCAACAACTCTCTCGGTAATGACAGTACCCAAAAGTTGATCCACGGGGATTTTATCAGTTTGATTTAAGGCTGCACACCGAGCGACCTCTCCAGAACGAGGAACAAAGGCATTGGCAAAATATGAGAACGCCACGGCATGAACACTTCGCGCAGGGGAAGGGTGGTGCCCCATAGGTGAAAGCAAGATGTTCCATCGCAAGCCCCGGGATACGATGGCTAAATAACCCATGACAAATGACGCAGCCACTCCCCACCATTGAGCCGAGCGCATGTCACGCTTCATTGCCTCCGAATCCTCGACACCCTGCATGGCAAGCCAAAAAAGGCCGAAGCCAATGCCAAAAAAGAAAAGTGTAGTCAAACTCTTTTTGAGTGTCATACCAATTGATTGGTGTCTGTATCCGGAAACAGAATGACAGGCTTGAATGCTTTTGCTTCGTCTACAGTCATCATACCGTATGCAATGACGATGACAACATCACCCGGTTGGACTCTTCGTGCAGCAGGGCCATTTAAACACACCTGTCCAGTACCCCTTTCGCCAGTGATGACGTAAGTCTCAATGCGCTCGCCATTGTTGATGTTGACGATTTGGACACGCTCCCCCTCAACGAGTCCGGCAGCCTCAATCAAATTGGGGTCGAGAGAAATGCTGCCGATGTAATTCAAATCCGCTTGAGTAACCTTGAGCCGGTGCAGCTTGGCGCGCATGACGTTGATGAGCATGGCGCGAAATTACTGCAATGACCGGACCCAACGAACCTCGACACGACGGTTTTGGGCGGCATCCGTACCAAGTGGTTCTTTGCTACCCAATCCCGAGACCTCCATTCCCTCCCTAGACCAGCCTTTCTCTTGCATCAGGTGATTTGAAACGAAAGATGCGCGCTCCAGACTTAGCTTCAAATTGACCTCAGAGCCTCCTGAC
Organism: Flavobacteriales bacterium UBA1112; assembly: GCA_002313415.1. Lineage (GTDB taxonomy): Bacteria > Bacteroidota > Bacteroidia > Flavobacteriales_D > Sanyastnellaceae > UBA11663. Next base: position 58,191 of record DCBH01000076.1, on the reverse strand, counting down.
TCATCTGTATGTCCAGTGATGATCCAGCGTCCTGAGTTTGGTCTCGAAAGCTCAGACGACCACGCCACAAATTCATTCCAAGAGGATTCTATGGGTCTTGTGCTCCCCACATCAAATTGCACCACTGCCAAGGTGGAGGCCGGCCAATTGCTGTCATCTAAGACCTCACGACCTGCCATTTCATCCACCAAATCCAATGGCAAAAGCACAAAAGCAAATCCATTCTCAAAATTCAATTCGTATCTCCTCACAACCAGTCCCTCAGGGGACCTGATTTCAGCCAACGCCGATGCACTGGCATGAGTGCCTTCCCATTGAATGGTCCATGCATTGCCTGACGGCAAGCCCTCGAGTGAGACGCATCCCTGATCATCCAGGGTCATGGTTTGAACAATCGCCCTCGTGTTGACTTCTCGTATTGTCAGTACCTGTCCTTCTACATCATGATTTATGCAAAGTGTCCAACCAGACGGCAACGGCCGCTCAGGTTCTGGCCAAGACACTCGAATCACTTCAAATGACGACTCCTCAGACAAACGTCGAGCCACCCAGGTGAAAGAGGGGCCAACGGTAACCAATCCTAACAATTCCCCTTGCAGGGCGGGCGACAAGGTGAATGGTTCAGCACGCAGAAATTGGCGGACTGCCTTGGACGTAAACAACTGAAATTTTCCGCTTCGGTTGGAAGCAAAAGAAATGTCCTGGCCCTGCCATTGAGGGAACACGTCTTCTGCCTCGGAATTGATTCCGTCCAAAGGCATCGGAGCCGACCATGATTCGCGACCTCCTGGCACACGACTTGGCACACGGTACGACAAGAACACATCGAAATCGCCTCCATTTCGCCGTGCTGAAATGAGTGCTTTCCGACCACTGGGGTGCATGGCTACATGTTGGATGTGCTGCAACATTTCCCAGGCTTTGACATTGCGGGGGCGAACTTGTTCCTTCCTCATCGCCCCTCCAGTTCGAGGCGCCGAGTGCACCTCCCAGGGCTCCCGCAAGGCTTCGTCCAAACTGACGTAAGGGCGCGACAACGCGAGGTAAACTCGATCAGAGTCCACACCAAGCACCGCAATGTGGCTTTGAGACGACCAGCCTCGTTGAGAGTTAGATTGAGCCAAGGACAAAAGGGGCATAATGGCCACCCTCAGGACCAACCCCACCGCAAGAGCATTCAGGATAACGCTTCGCGCCATCGCTTTTGAGCTTGTTGTGCCGCGTTGAACCATGAATCTCCGAATCTTCGAATCAGCGCATCCTTGCAAAAATCCAAAACGGATACCTTTCCCGCCTTTCCGCACAAACGGGCGGCTTCACAGATTGGCCAGCGGTTGTAATTCAGTGCTGTAAAATCGGACAATTCTTTGGCTCGAATTGGATACAAATGGCAACTCAACGGTTTTCTCCACTGCGTCTTGCCCTCAAAATAAGCTTTCTCCAATCCACATTTGGCCGCACCATTGTCAAAAACAGCAAAAGCGCACTCTTTTCCTTGTACAAGCGGAGTAACCAAGTCACCATCTCCATCAATCACAGCGAAGCCCTGTTGCTCAACCGCCATGCGACCCGCCTCCGGCAGAAGAGGAGCCACAAACTCCCACACCATCTCGAGTTGACCCACTTCCGCTTGGGTCAATGGGGCACCACTATCTCCTTCCACACAGCACGCACCCTTGCACGCACCTAAGTCGCACGCGAAATGCTCATCAAATACATCCTCGCTTAGCAGCGCATCACCAATTCGAATCATCAATACGAAGGTAGCGCGAACGTACCTTTCCAGCATGGGAAGGTGGGCCAAGGTCAAAGACAGGTATGCACGGATACGCGTGTTGACACCTCGACGTGCCTCAAATCTCCTGCGCCTTTCGAAAAGTTATCGCCAAGCAAGGCTTTCTGGCAAACCCATCATGCCACTCGGCACAATGCCCACTTCATTGTCCATTGAACCTACCACCTCATGCAACCTGCGGTGCCCCGAATGTCCATGTGGTCTGCGGTCATTCACTCGTCCAACGGGCATGCTAAACATCGACAATGCCTGCAACTGGGTCGACAATCTCGCCCCGTGGTTGACCTACATCAATTTGTATTTTCAAGGTGAACCCCTCCTTCACCCAAAGCTCGATGTTCTCATCTCGAAATGCACGGAGAACGGCATTTACAGTTCGACTTCCACCAACGCGCACTACCTGACAAAATCAAGGTGCGATTCCCTGATTGAATCCGGGCTTAGTCGACTCATCGTCTCAATCGACGGATTGACACAAGAAACCTACGCATCCTACCGCATCGGTGGCAAATTGTCAAAAGTCATGGAGGGGACGAAAACCATGTTGGAGGCCAAACGCCAACATGGGAGCGGACCACATATTGTGTGGCAATTTCTTGTCGTCGGACCCAACGAACACGAACTGCCCGACCTCCTCCGTGAGGCCAAAGAGTGCGGAGTCGATGAAGTTGAAATCAAAACTGCCCAGCTCGACAATCCGGAAGACGGACACCCCTTGCTCACCAAATCCGAACGCCACAGACGCTATGACCGAGACCCCATAAGCGGACAATGGACATTGCGAAATGATTTGGAGGATGCCTGCTGGCGAATGTGGCAAGGTGCCGTAATCACTTGGGATGGCAGAGTCGTTCCTTGCTGCTTTGACAAAGATGCCCACAACGTCATGGGCAAACTCGGACAACAGAACATGGCTGACATTTGGCAAAGCACAGAATACGAGCAATTCAGACGCAATCTTTTTGAAGACCGTGCGGGCATTCCAATGTGCACAAATTGCAGTGAGGGATCGCACGTCTACGCATGAAAATCCGCACAGTCATGACGGCTCATGTACCTTCGAGAGTGTGAGTGCATCCACTTCATCCAGAGCAAAATCCGCCTACCGTTGGCTCACCCCCCAACGAGTGTGGACCGCTGTCACGGCCGCGGTCCTCGGGTCCTTGGCCGTTGTCATTTGGTCCGTTTGGAAAGGAGCGTCTTGGGAAAGTTTGATGGCCGTAAGAATTCATTGGTCTTGGATTTGGGCGGCACTCGCATGTGTGGTCCTCCGCGATGCCGGCTATGTGTTGCGGCTTCTCATTTTGGCACGAGGTGAGCTGCAACTGAAGAGGGCCACTTCAAGCGTCATGCTATGGGAATTGGCCTCAGCAATGACTCCTTCCGTGGTCGGTGGGAGTGCCATGGCTTCCTTCATCCTTCATCGCAATGGCTTGACTTGGGGCCGGAGTATCGCCACCGTGATGTCTACTGCATTGCTCGACGAGCTGTACTTCTTACTCGCTGTACCGGTGATTGCAACTGCAGTGGGCCTGGGCGCCTTTATGCCTGAATCGGCACCTTGGCTTGAAGGTTCAGTGGCAGCCATTTTCGCTGGAGGGTATGCCTTCATGGCCACCTTGGCCATCATCTTAAGCACCGCTCTTTTTCTCGCTCCAAATCGTGTGCAAACCCTCCTGACGACCCTTTTCAATGGAAATTTGCTGAAGAGATGGCGTTTTGCAGGAGAGCAACTTGCTCTTGATTTAAATCAAGCCTCTGGTGACCTAAAAACCATGTCCTGGTCGCGTTGGATGGCTGCCGTTGGTGCAACATGGGTGAGTTGGACTGCGCGATTCCTGACCCTGAATGCACTGTTCATGGCCTTTGTATCGCCAATGACATCTGCCCCTTTTGAGCATTTTGACATCTGGGCGCGCCAGCTCTCCTTGTGGACTGTTTTGATGATCAGTCCAACCCCTGGTTCCTCTGGACTTGCGGAGCTGGCACTGCCCACCTTCATGAGCGATGCCTTGCCCATAACCATCTCAGCCACGGTGTGGGCGGCCTCTGTTTTGATGTGGAGATACCTCACGTATCACCTTTATGTCATCGTCGGAGGGGTGCTGATGCCATTTTGGTTGGCACAAACTTCTCCCAAACGTGGCGCTTCCTAGCGTAACTTTATAGGACCATGAGCGACAAGTCCCAAACTCCAGGCCCCGGAACACTTGCAGTACACGCAGGCGTTGAACCTGATCCCACCACAGGAGCAATCATGACTCCAGTGTATTTGACTTCAACTTATGTCCAAGACGGCGTTGGGAATCACAAGGGATTTGAGTACTCACGCACCCACAACCCCACGAGAACCGCACTTGAAGTCGCTTTTGCCGCCCTCGAGCACGGCACCCACGGCTTGGCCTTTGCTTCAGGGTTGGCAGCCATGGATGTCGTACTGAAAACTTTGCGCCCTGGGGATGAGGTGATTTCCACCAATGACCTTTACGGCGGAAGCTACAGGCTATTCACAACAGTTTTCGCGCACTACGGCATCACGTTTCACTTTGTAGACTTGGGGGACCTCGACGCACTCAAGAGCAAACTCAATGAGCATACGCGACTCATTTGGACAGAGACTCCAACCAACCCCATGATGCAAATCACCGACATTGCGGCGGTGGTGGACGTTGTGAAAGGTACCGCGACGCGTGTAGTGGTAGACAACACCTTCGCGTCTCCCATGCTTCAAAACCCACTCGACCTCGGTGCAGACATGGTGATGCATAGTGTCACAAAGTATCTCGGGGGCCACTCCGACGTGGTCATGGGATGCTTGGTGACCTCCGACGATGCGTGGGAGGATGAGCTTCGCACATTGCAGAATTCTTGTGGTGCTGTGCCAGGCCCTATGGATTGCTTCCTCGTATTACGAGGACTAAAGACACTTCATCTTCGGATGCAGCGCCACTGTGAAAACGGCAAAGCAATTGCTCACCACCTTTCCACTCACCCCGCAATTTCAAAAGTCTACTGGCCTGGCTTCACAACCCATCCCGGCCACGAAATTGCAGCGCGTCAAATGCATGACTTTGGCGGCATGGTGGCATTCACACTGGCCGACGACAACCTCCAAACTGCCAAGCGAGTTGTGGCAAAGACCAACCTATTCACCTTGGCCGAGTCGCTTGGTGGAGTAGAGAGCTTGATTGGACACCCTGCCACAATGACCCATGCTAGCATTCCCAGGGAAGTTCGAGAAAAGACAGGGGTGACTGACGGGTTGATTCGACTCAGTGTAGGCATCGAAGATGCTCAAGATTTGATTTCTGACCTGGACAACGCTCTAGAACAAGCCCTCATCCGTGGGTAGAGTAGCCATCGTCGGTGCGGGGCTTGTCGGTAGCCTGTGGGCCCGTATGCTCGGAAATCGCGGATACGAAGTTGTCGTTTACGAACGACGTCCAGACCCCAGAAAAGGGCCCTTACACGGTGGACGTAGCATCAACCTCGCATTGAGTCATCGAGGATGGAAAGCCCTTGAAATCGCCGGGGTGGCCGACGAGGTGCGCAACATTGCTCTTCCCATCCAAGGCAGACGCATGCACGCAGTGGACGGGACTCGGACCTTTCAACCCTATGGTTTGGAGGGACAATGCATCTACTCTGTCGCGCGGGGTGGTCTCAACCGAATACTCGTTGAAAAGGCAGAAGCAATGCCCAACGTTTCTTTTGAGTTTAACCAACGTTGCCATGGTTACACCTTGGAGGAAAACCATGTAACCCTTCACTTAGAGCAAGAAGGGAGCAAGAAAGATGTGAATGTCGAGCGTCTATTTGGCACTGACGGCGCATTCAGCGCCATCCGTGGCCGCATGATGCGCAATGACCGGTTCGATTTTGAACAGCGCTACTTGCCACATGGATACAAGGAGGTCCCCATGATGCCCGGTCCAAATGGCGATTTTCAAATGGAACCCGATGGCCTTCACATCTGGCCGCGAGGTACGTTCATGTTGATGGCGCTACCCAACCCAGACAAAACCTTTACGTGCACGTTATTTGGCCCTTACGAAGGTCCTGAAGGGCTTAATCTTCTTACCACAGACGAAGCTGTTCATGCTTTTTTTGAGAAGCACTTTCCGGATGTCATGTCGCTGCTGCCCAATCTTCTTGAAGATTGGAAAAAGCACCCCATTTCTTCACTTGTGATGACGCGATGCTTCCCTTGGAATGACGGTGATCGCGTGGCACTCATGGGCGACTCCGCACACGCCATTGTTCCTTTTTATGGGCAGGGGATGAATAGCGGCATGGAAGATTGCACTGTTTTGAATGGCCTGCTCGACGATCACGACAGCTGGTCGGACATCATGACTCGATATACGGAATTGAGAAAGCCCGCGGGTGATGCAATCTTGGAATTGGCATTGCAGAACTACATCGAGATGCGCGATTTGACTGGTGATAAACGCTTTCTTCAGCAAAAAGAACTCGAAGGACGTTTGCAAAGGGCACATCCCGAACGGTGGTTGCCATTGTACTCCCAAGTCACATTCAGCCACACCCCATATCAAGATGCTCTTGCCCGAGGACGCATGCAGCAGAAAGCCATGGAATCTGTCATGGCCAACCCAGCCAAATGGAACCACTTCACCGATGACAAATGGATGGAGGCCGCACTCAGCGCGTTAGACACCCTTCAAGCGGCACGAACTTGAAACATGTACTTCGTGTGATCGCCTTGTGGGTTGCGTGCGCAGGGCCATCGACCGTCGAAGGTCAAGAAGTCGTTTGGAACAACCCCTTTGAATCCACCCTCCGTTCCCACGAACACAAAGCTTGGAGCCTTTCCGCTGGGACAAGTATGATGATGGGCATGCCTTCGAGCATTCAAAGCGCATGGATTCTCAATCATGGAAGCGCAGCAGAGCCCAATTTGGACACATTACACCAGGGTATTTGGCGCGCGCAACCCCTATGGGGTTGGCACGCTGGCTTGGATCATATTTGGCTGCGTGAAGACGCGCTCTGGGCCGACCGACTTTCCGCGGGAATCAATGTTAGCCAACAGCGAACTGCTGAATCTTTTTTGGGTGTTGTAAAAGGAATGGGGGCAGACACGAGCGTTGCCTTTGTCGACAGCCTTGTGCGAAATCAAGCATCTGCGTTGGCAGTTGGATTCAAAGTCCAAGGCATGCGGGCCGTAGCCACTGGTCCCGACGGATTTGTGGAAGTCCGCACAGGACTCAAGGCGTCTTACAATGTGACACAAACAGCACTTGAAAACCTTCCTCACTTTTTCCAACCCGCAACTCTACCAAATTGGCATGTCGCCTGGACTGCTGGGATTGGGTTCGGATTGAAGATTTATCGTGGTCGAATGATTCGCCTGGGATTGGATGTCGATCTTCTTCAACTTGTCCGCGACCCCTCAGAAGTGCTTATTCGGCCCACAAGTGTTGATATCAGAGGACTTGATTGGATGCAAGGTGGTTATCGCCCTTGGCGCACCACATTAAATGTAGACCTCTACCAGCGCAAACGCGACGAAGGCTGTGCAGCGCCGACCCGCAGCACCAAATCAAAGACCTTATTTAGCCCTTCGATGAAAGGAGTCGGAAAAGCCAAGAACAAAGGGCTCAAAAAAGCATTCAAGAAACGCGGGAGCTGAATCACGCCTCCGAGCAAAGCTCGACAAGAACTTTGGCCGTGTCAGAAGGATGCAAAAACGCAATTCGCTTTGCATCGGCTCCAGCCTTGGGTCCCGAAATAACTCGGTAGCCCTCACCCTCGAGACGCGCAATCTCCGCTTCCAAATCATCCACCAAAAAGGCCACGTGATGGAGCCCAGGACCACGTTTTTCAATGTGACGAGAAATGGGGCCATTTGGCGTAATCGACTCGAGCAACTCAACCTTGGACTCCCCTGCCTGAAAAAAAGATGTCATCACCCCCTCATCCTTGACCTCTTCACGTTTGTAGGGTGGCACCCCTAGTAAATCTGTAAAAATTCGCTCCGCTTCAGCCAAGTCAGCCACCGCAATGCCAAGGTGTTCCAATTGCTTCATGCGACCAATTTAGGCCTGCCTACCTTTGGCAACATGAGTGAACACCATGTTTTGCCCCTGGATTTACGTGGTAAGCGTGCTTTGGTGTGTGGTGCATCCCAAGGAATTGGCCTTGCGGCCGCCCAGCAACTTGCGGGACTTGGTGCGCAAGTGATTTTACTGGCACGCAATCTCGACCGATTGAACTCCGCCTTGGACACCCTTCCGGGTGAAGGTCATGCCGTGGCCATCGCAAACTTCCACCAGCCAGAAGCTGTCTCACATGCAGTGGCTGAGGTCCTCACCTCTGGAGACATTCACATCCTCGTTAACAACAGTGGAGGCCCTGCTGGTGGGCCAATCACCGAGGCCGACGAAGAAGCATTTCTCACCACCTTCAACCAACACCTCATCAACAACCAAATTTTGGCTCGAGCTGTGCTCCCAGGCATGCAACGTGCAAGTTGGGGGCGCATCGTCAACGTTATCAGCACCTCGGTGAAGGCACCATTGGTGGGATTGGGTGTGTCCAATACCATTCGAGGTGCAGTCGCCAATTGGGCCAAAACTTGGGCCAACGAAGTTGGTATCCACGGCATTACCGTCAACAACGTATTGCCCGGGGCAACAAATACGGCAAGACTTACCAGCTTGGCGAAAGCCAAAGCTGAGGCTTCAGGGACAACGCCAGAGGTTGTTTTGGCTGGAATGGCATCCAAAGCACCAGCAGGCCGAGTGGGACAGCCCGAGGAGATTGGATACGCCATTGCCTTCCTTTGTTCACCGGCCGCTGGGTATATCTCAGGCATCAATTTGCCTGTGGACGGAGGCCGAACCCCTTCGCTCTGACTTAAATTCGCCACTCGAACGTCAATATATACGTCGATGAATTCAGAACACCACGCCGCGATCCAAGCGTTCATGGATCAGGTTGCCAAGCGCAATCCCAACGAACCCGAATTTTTACAAGCTGTCGAGGAAGCGGCGGAAGCCATCATTCCCTTCATCGAGGACAACCCTCGTTACAAAAACAGCAACATCCTTGAGCGCATGGTCGAGCCGGAGCGCGTCATCATGTTCAGAGTGCCTTGGACAGACGACGAGGGGAAAATCCATGTCAATCGCGGATACCGCGTCCAATTTAACAGCGCCATAGGACCGTACAAGGGCGGACTGCGCTTTCACCCTACTGTGAATTTAAGCATCCTCAAATTCTTGGGCTTTGAGCAAGTTTTCAAGAACTCCCTGACCACCTTGCCCATGGGTGGTGGAAAAGGCGGAGCAGACTTTGATCCCAAAGGCAAAAGTGACAGCGAAGTGATGCGGTTTTGTCAAAGCTTCATGACTGAACTCGCTCGCCACATTGGTGCCAATACAGACGTCCCTGCTGGCGACATTGGCGTCGGCGGACGTGAAATTGGATACCTGTTCGGTCAGTACAAAAGGATTCGCAATGAATTCACTGGGGTACTCACTGGGAAAGGCCTCAATTGGGGTGGGTCTCTCATCCGTCCCGAGGCCACGGGGTACGGTTGTGTGTATTTCGCAGAGGAGATGCTCAAACACAAGGGCGACACCATGAACGGCAAAACAGTTGCCATTTCAGGCTCTGGCAACGTGGCACAATACGCGGCAGAGAAATGTATCCAAATCGGGGCCAAAGTGGTTTCCATGTCCGACTCGAAAGGAACGATTTACGATTCTGAGGGCATTGATGTGGACAAACTGGCGTACATCATGGAGCTCAAGAACGTCAAGCGTGGCCGCATCAAAGAATATGCTCAGACGTATGCCTCCGGAGAATACCTCGAAGGCCAGCGTCCCTGGGGCATCAGTGTCGACGTCGCTCTGCCTTGTGCAACACAAAACGAATTGAACGAAGACGATGCGGCAATGCTCTTGGCCAACGGCTGCTTGTGCGTTGCAGAGGGGGCCAATATGCCCAGCACACCGGAGGCCATTGAAGCCTTTCATGATGCAGGGATTTTGTTTGCTCCTGGAAAGGCCTGTAACGCTGGAGGAGTTGCAACCTCGGGGCTCGAAATGTCACAGAATTCCCTTCGTTTTAATTGGTCACGAGAGGAGGTGGATGCCAAGCTCAAGGGCATCATGAAGGACATCCATGGTCAGTGCGTCGCATACGGATCAAATCCAGACAATTCAGTGAACTACGTGCGTGGTGCGAACGTCGCTGGGTTTGTTAAGGTCGCAGATTCAATGCTTGACCAAGGTCTAGTGTAACTTAGTCACATGAAAGCTCACGTCGTCAGCCTTATTCACGCCCTCGCTCTCATCGGCCTTGGCGGATATGGATACATTACTTCCGACACTCCCTCAATCACGGCACTGATTCCCGTGGCAGTTGGAGTGCTGTTGCTTGCCATGAACAATGGCGTCAAAAAAGAAAACAAGGTGATCGCACACATCGCCGTGCTGTTAACATTGCTCATTGTCATCGGCCTTGTCAAACCTTTAACTGGTGCCGTGAGTCGTGGTGACACTGCTGCAACAGCCAGAGTGGCCACCATGCTTGTACTTGGGATATTGGCCATCGTATCCTTTGTGCGCAGCTTCATTGCCGCTCGCAAAGCACGAGGCTGATTCTCCTTCATGCTGCTGAATTTCGGAATCGTTCCCTCCAAGGGAGCCGTGCTTGTATTGGCCACATGCATCACACTCTCCCTTGCAAGATGTGGTTCCTCTGGTGGAGATGCCTCCCATGATGGCAACCCCAACATCAGCATGGGTAAAGCAGGCATAGATTTGGCCAATGCATCTCGGCAGTACATGATGAAGTGCTCTGTGTGCCACGGTGCTGACGGCGCGCCAGTTTTGGCTTCAGCACCAGATTTGAGAACAAGCACTTTAAGCGTTGAAGAACGAGTTGCCATCATCGCTTATGGGAAAGGGATCATGCCCCCACACCGAGGGGTGCTCGACATGCCCACCATCCGTGGCATCGCGGTGTACATCGAGAAATTTCAGAACTGAACGACGATGGGAACAAAACGCAAACCACTTTCCACAGCCAAGCCTGCAGAGACCTGCGTCCTCATCGGTTTAGCCACGCGCCGTCAAAGAAGAGAACAGTTGGAAGAATACCTTGAGGAACTCGCTTTTTTAGGGGAAACCGCCAAGGCCAAAACGCAACGCGTATTTGTCCAGAGTCTGGACAAGCCTGATGTCAGAACATTTGTTGGTTCTGGTAAGCTTCAAGAGATCAAGAGCTACGTAGAAGAAGAAGACATTGATATGCTCATCTTCGACGACGAACTGAGTCCGATTCAACTTCGAAACATCGAGAAAGAGATTCCTGAACGAAAGGTGCTCGATCGCACCAACTTGATCCTCGATATTTTTGCCCAGCGTGCTGCGACGTCCCATGCAAAGACCCAAGTCGAACTGGCGCAATACCAATATTTGCTTCCAAGGCTTACGAACATGTGGACCCACCTGCAAAAGCAGAAAGGTGGTATCGGCATGAAAGGCCCTGGAGAGAAAGAAATTGAAACTGACCGCCGTGTGATTCGAGATCGAATCGCCCTGCTGCGCAAGCAGCTCGCCGGCATTGACAAGCAGATGGCCACCCAGCGCAAGAATCGTGGACAAATGATTCGCGTGGCGCTGGTCGGGTACACGAACGTGGGTAAGAGTACATTGATGTCCCTCATGTCCAAAAGCGATGTATTTGCTGAGAACAAGCTGTTCGCCACCCTCGATACCACAGTGCGAAAGGTGGTCATCGACAACCTCCCTTTCTTGCTGAGTGATACAGTGGGCTTCATCAGAAAATTGCCTACTCAACTCATAGAAAGTTTCAAGAGCACCCTCGATGAGACCCGAGAAAGTGACATGCTACTTCACGTCATTGATGTAAGTCACCCACAATTTGACGATCACATGGCTGTCGTGGAAAGAACCTTGGCAGACATTGGAAGCGACAACAAACCAACCATGGTGCTTTTCAACAAGGTCGATTTGCTTACCGACCCGGAAGGCGAACGATCGCCTGAGGACCTCAAGCGCGGAATCCGCGAAAGATTTGAAGCCTTGGGACACGATGTGATTTTCCTCTCGGCCAAAACCAAAGTCGGTTATGATTCCTTCAAGAGAATCTTGTACGATCGGGTGAAAGAATTGCACATCAAGCGATACCCTTACAATCAGTTTTTATACTGAAGACAGGCTTCCACGAGACATCCCTAACTTCGAATCATGGCGAGTATCCGACAAGAACGAGTTGCTGAACTCCTCAAGCGAGAGCTAAGCACGTTGTTCCAACGAGAATCCAGCACTTGGTTTGGTGGACTTTTCATTACCGTCACTCAAGTGCGAATCGGGCCGGACCTTGGATTGGCCAAAGTGTATCTCAGTTTCATGGCCACTCCAAACAAAGAGAAATCCCTGAAAGAGGTTGAGGCAGAAGGATGGCGCGTTCGAAAAGCCCTCGCTGCCAGAGTCGGCAAGCAATTGCGACGCGTCCCAGAATTGAATTTTTACCTGGACGACAGCCTCGACTTTGTGGACGACGTTCAGCGCGCCCTTGATTCCTGAATGGCTATGAGGCTCCCGATTCGGCTGGCCTCGAGGTACATCGTCAAAAGACGGTCGGGGACGCTTGTGCACCTCATATCTGGAATCTCTGTTACGGTCATTGCAGCAGTGGCAGGAGCCATGGTATGCATCTTGAGTGCATTCAATGGCATTGAAGATTTGGTGAAAGATTTGTTTGGCACCCTAGATGCCGATTTGGCTTTGGTGCCCCAATCGGGTGCAGTGATCTCCGAATCTTGGGGGGAATTCTTGACAGACGTTCCCGGTGTCGAGCAATGGGCCCCTGTTTTGGAAGATGAGGTCGTCGTCCGCGCCGACGAAGCAGTCAGAGTCGCAACTGTGATTGGGGTCGACCGGCGATATCGGCAGGTTTCCCAAATTGACCTTGCCATCATTGAAGGGGCGTACGCTGTGGACGATACTTCAAGGAAAATGACTTGCGGATGTTTGGGACTCGGTGTGCGATCTGAATTGTCACTGAGAAGTGACAGCCTGAATCCTCCTCTGTTTTCTGTGAGTGCCCCCATTCGCGGGCGCAAACTCGCACGCCACAGAGACCGCGCCTTTCGCACGGAAGGCATCCACGCCTGTGGCACCTTTTCCATCAATGCTGATTTGGATACACGATATCTCATCTTACCCCTCAACTCGACCCAAGAGTTGCTCGACCGAGACGGTTCCGTGTCGCGCATTGAAATCAAAACCCTGCCGGGGTGGGGACAGGCCGAGGTCGCTGCACAAGTCCAAAGCGCACTCGACTCTCAAGAGAAAAGCGATGCCTCGCGTGTAACCACCCTAACCCGTGATGAAAAACACAAATTCATCACCCAAACCAACAGAGCGGAAAAGTGGGCCACTTTCGCCATTTTGAGTTTCATTCTCATCGTAGCAGCCTTCAACATCATGGCATCCCTGACCATGCTTCTTTTGGACAAAAAAAGAGATTTGGAGGTGCTTGATGCAATGGGGATGCCAGTGCGAATGATGGAGCAATCCTTTGGACTTCAAGGGCTATCCATCAATGTGATTGGTGGGTTGGTCGGCATTGGACTTGGATCTCTACTTGTCACTGGCCAAGCGGCCTTCGGTTGGCTCCAGTTGCAGGGCTCCGTCGTACCAGCATACCCCGTCAGATTGGATTTGTTTGATGTTCTTGGAACTCTTGCGGTCGTTGTGTTTGTCGGAGGGTTGGGTTCCTCGACGATGGTGCGCCTTTTGATACGACGTCAGACCGCGCTCAAGGGCTAGGCAAATACGTGCTCCCGAAAGCGATCTTCAATCTCAACAAGTTTGGCTTTGATGGCTTCGGGATTGTCGAGCGTCACCAGGGCAAGGCGGTGTTCTTTGAAATGTGGAACCCCGCGAAAATAGTTTGCGTAATGTCGACGCATTTCCACGATGCCTAATCGCTCGCCCTTCCATTCAATGCTGTGCCCCAAATGCGTCCTAACCGCTTTCAAACGCTCAGCCAGGTCTGGCGGATTTCCCGCATTTCCCGTGGCAAAATAGTTCTTCACGTGTCGAAAAAACCAAGGCGCTCCAATTGCTGCACGGCCAATCATGATGCCATCCACCCCGTATTTATTTTTGTACGTCAGGGCCTTTTCTGGACTGTCAATGTCCCCATTCCCAAACACTGGAATCGTCATCCGAGGATTGTTTTTCACCGCGGCTATGAGAGACCAATCTGCCTCTCCCTTGTACATCTGAGAGCGGGTCCTTCCGTGAATGCTGATGGCCTTGATTCCCACATCTTGCAAACGTTCAGCCACCTCCACGATGTATTTGGTGTCGTCGTCCCATCCCAACCTCGTCTTCACAGTCACAGGAAGCGAACAGGTATCGACAATTTCCTTTGTCATGGATACCATTTTGGGAATGTCCTTTAAAATTCCTGCACCGGCACCACGACATGCGACCTTCTTCACAGGACATCCATAATTGATGTCAATCAGGTCTGGACCAGCAGCTTCAGAAATCCTCGCGGCCTTTCGCATCGACTCAATTTCTGACCCAAAAATCTGAATGCCAATGGGTTTTTCGTAATCGAAAATGTCAAGTTTGGCCACACTTTTCGCTGCATCTCGAATCAGACCTTCCGACGAAATAAACTCTGTGTACATCATGTCCGCACCGTATTCCTTGCACAATGCACGAAATGGTGGGTCACTCACATCCTCCATAGGGGCGAGTAACAATGGAAATTCTCCCAAATCAATGTCTCCAATGCAGACCACGTTCGTCAGAGTTTCTGCAAATTTACGTTTTGACATCAAGCCACACCCAAACCTCACACATGAGCTTCATTCGCAACGCATTCCAAACCATGCATCCCGCCGTGCAAGTGATCATGCTTGGTTGTCTTGTTTTGACGCTCATGGCTTTGTCTGCAGGCGTGGCTGTCATGTGGATCACTGAAGGAGACGCCGTTAAAATTCAGTCAATTGTTCAGCAAGGTGCCCAAGGCGAGCTGAATCGAAGCGCTGTCTTTGCCATGAACAATGCCAATCAAATCATGGCCTTCCTCGGGGCTTCTTTTGCCTTTGCGGCATTGGTAGGGATGCCTTTTTTGGGACGATTTTACCTTCGTGCACCCACACTTAAGATGCTGGGAGTCGCCATTTTGATGGCGCTAAGCATGAGTCCCATTCTCGACTTCACTTATCGCCTCAATGAGTGGCTCTTGATTCCCGGCTCCAACCTACATCAATGGGCTGGCGGCCTCGAAGCTCAAGCCATGGCATTGACGAAGGCCCTCTTGGAATTCTCAACGACTTCGGATGTTTGGGTCGTGCTCATTTCTGTGGCGGTTTTGCCTGCCGTGTGTGAAGAATGGCTGTTTCGCGGGACTTTACAACCCATCTTGGTTCGAGCCACGGGAAACATTCACTTCGGAATTTGGGTGTCGGCCGCCCTATTTAGCGCCATCCATATGCAATTCTTTGGCTTTATTCCCAGGATGCTCCTCGGTGCTGGATTCGGTTACTTGGTCGTCTACAGTGGAAGTCTTTGGCCCGCCATCGTCAGCCATTTTGCAAACAACGCCACCGTGGTTATCGCCGCGTGGTGGATGGGAAGTGTTTGGATTGAAGATGGCCTCGAACCGCAGCCTTTGAATACCTGGACTTGGAGTGATTGGGGTGTTGCTGTGTTTGCAACCTTGGCCTTATGCTGGGCAATTGGACGGCTATGGAAATGGGGAAACCCTCAAGGATACATTCGAGGACTTAACCTCACCCAACAAAAAGAGGGCCATAAACTGATTCGTTAGTTTTCAAGCCTCAAGCCAGGCCGATCGTACAAAGGCCTTGGCAATGGTCAGGTCTTCGGGCGTCGTCACCTTGACGTTCCAAGAATCCCCTTCACAAAGGTGAATGTCATGACCGGCAGCTTCCATCACACTGGCGTCGTCTGTGAATTCGGGGCGATATGGTGTATCAAAAGCTGATTTCAACGTAGCCAAGTCAAAGCACTGCGGGGTTTGGACTGCCATCAGCATGCTCCGATCTTGCGCCTGGTTCATCTTGTTCATGTGGTCCACGCGCCGTATGCTGTCTTTCACGGGGACTACAGGCACAGCGCTCCCTTGAGACTCGGCCAGTGCATAACATCGACGAATGGTATCCACAGATGGGAAAGGGCGGACTGCGTCATGGATTCCCACAACGCCAGCATCAGGCAACATCGCTAACCCCGCCTTCACAGAGTGAAAACGCTCCGCGCCACCAGGGACCAAATTCCTGGCTCCTGCACTGCCGTGTTTTGTTTCCAATTCCGCAAATTCCTCAAACAAACTGTCGTGCAAAACGAGCGTAACCTCGGCCTCGGGAAGAGCTTGTTTAAAACGTCGGAGGGTCCACCACATCAATGGCAGACCCTCCACATTCAGAAATTGCTTGGCTGTCGTCTGACGCATGCGGGTGCCTGTGCCTCCGGCCACCATAACGACGTATTGCTTCATCTTCAGCCTGACTGAATCAGCCGTTGAAACGCGCAGCAACGGCGTCCCAATCCACCACATTGAAAAACGCGGTGATGTAATCTGGTCGACGGTTTTGGTAATTGAGATAGTACGCGTGCTCCCATACATCCAAGCCCAGAATGGGGTTGCCTCCACACCCAACACCTGGCATCAAAGGGTTGTCTTGATTGGCGCTGCTGCAAACCTCGAGTTTACCGTCCACATCGCAAAGCCAAGCCCAACCTGAACCAAATTGAGTGGCCGCGGCTTTGCTGAATTCGTCTTTGAAATTGTCAAAACTGCCAAAGTCCCGATCAATGGCACTCGCCAAAGCTCCTTTAGGGACGCCTCCACCGTTGGGCGACATGCTGTTCCAAAATAAGGTGTGATTCCAAAAACCGCCGCCATTGTTACGCAACGCAGAGTCCTGGCTGTGGTCGCGAAGCAAAGTCTCAATGTCCTTGTCAGCGAGGTTTTTTCCCTCCACAGCTGCATTCAATTTGCTTGTATATCCTGCATGGTGCTTGCCGTGATGAATTTCCATCGTACGTGTGTCGATGTGTGGTTCCAAAGCGTCGTGCGCGTAGGGGAGTTTGGGAAGCTCAAAAGCCATGTTCTTCGTTGTTGTTGTTGATGTCCTTATTTGTCAAGTTCAAAGATACAGCGCCTCGCACTCGCACAAACGGCTGACCTTTTGCAAGTGCATGAAAGGCTCGCGCAACGCCCTCATCACCTTGAATCAACACCTCATACGAAGCGGATTCTCCCCAATGTGATCGTACGATTTGCGCCAGAAATCGATGTCGCAATTTCGCCGACTCCTCTTCTGTCGGCTCCCGCCACGACCATCCATCCCGCTCGACTTGAGCATAAACAGACTCGACAACACTTTGACGCCAATTGGGCAGAGCCTCGATGTCCCCCGGAGATTGACAAGTCATCAAAATGTCGCGATGTCCATCCATCCACGTAAATACCGCATCCCGCAGCACCCCTGTCCATATCCACTCGCTCACCCACGCACTGGTTGACGTGCTGTCCCATGGCACAAAGACATCTGGCGCAATGCCTCCTCCGCCAAAGACTTCGCGCCCGAGGGGCGTTAAGTAACGCAGAGAATCGACCAAAGGCATGCTGTCTTCGTAATACAATTCTCCCGACGCCAAACGCACGTCAAAGTCGTCTTCATAGTCTGTGTATGGCTTTTGAATTGCTCGTCCTGTAGGAGTATAGAATCGGGCCACCGTCAAGCGCAACGCTCCTGAACCGGGAACGGGGAATTCCTCTTGAACAAGTCCTTTGCCAAAAGTCCTTCTTCCCACCACAACCCCTCGGTCATTGTCTTGAACCGCTCCAGCGAAGATTTCACTCGCCGATGCCGAGCCCTCATCAACCAAAACAGCCACCGGCCAATCTGCATAAGGCCCACGAAAACGCGTCTTGTATGTTCTACGAGGAGAGGACTTTCCTTCCGTGTATACGATGGGATCTCCCTGATCCAAAAACAACTCGACCATATCCACCACTGCATTTAAGTACCCTCCGCCGTTCCCTCTCAAATCAACGACGACAGAATTGGCGCCTTCAGCCTCCAGCATGGCCATCGCCTCCTCAAATTCCTGAGCAGTATTGGCGGCAAAACGAATGGCTTTCACATACCCCACGGAGTCCTCTGAAACAAAAGATGCCACGACACTCTGAATTGGAATCCGGTCTCGAGTCAATCGAACCTGGAAGCGATCATCGCGGCGAGACAGCCCCAAAGTCACTTCCGTACCCCGAGGTCCTTTGAGCAAATCCATCACTTGTCGGTTGTCAAGTTCAGGTCCTGAGATAGGAGCGCCTTCAACTTCTAAGATGCGATCGCCAGCTTGAACACCTGCACTCTCTGAAGGTCCACCCGGAATGGCACTGACCACCATTAGAGTGTCATCTTGAATGATGAATTCTACTCCAATTCCTTCGAAGTTTCCCTCCATATTTTCCGACATGGCTGCCAGTTCCTCCCCACTGAAATATACCGTGTGTGGATCCAGTTTTTCGAGCATGGCACCAATGGCAGCGTCAACCAATTTGCTTCGGTCAAAAGTGTCAACGTACAAATCCTCGATTCGATGCAACACATTCAACAAGCGAGCTTGGTCACCAGAGGCGTTCCAATGGCCCTGAAAGGCCCCCCGTGAGTCCGAGTTTTCACCACCATTCCATCCACCGCATCCGCGGCCGAGCCATAGACCTACCACGAGGGCCACGGCCAAAACCAAAGGTTGTCCATTCTTCATTGCACCAGATGAACGATTTCAACCCCCGCTTGGTTCAAAAAGTCCAAACCACTCGAGTCTTTGTACGCATCGGCGAAGACCACCCGCACAATGCCTGCCTGATGAATCAGCTTGGCGCATTCGCGACACGGCGAAAGTGTGATATACAGCGTGGCCCCTTCTGCACTGTTGTTGCTCTTGGCCAATTTGGTGATGGCATTGGCCTCGGCGTGAAGAACATACCAATGTGTAGTCCCATCATCTGCTTCGCATAAATTGGGAAACCCACTTGGCGTGCCATTGTAACCATCAGCGATGATCATTTGATCTTTCACGATAAGCGCGCCAACTTTTTTTCTTTCGCAATGCGAAAGCAAGGCCCACTCCCGAGCCATACGCATGTAGGCCGCGTCGTAGCGATTTTGCTTGGTGAGTTGTTGGTCAATGGCCTTCACAAGCCAAAGGTATACCATGAAGACAGGGTAGCACCTCCCTCCGTTGTAGCTTGCAGCATGCGCATTTACACGAGGACTGGAGATGACGGCAGTACAGGGTTGTTCGGAGGCGACCGCATTGGCAAGGACGACCTCCGCATCGAAGCCTATGGGACGATTGACGAACTCAATGCTTGGATTGGAAAAGTGGCGGCCCATGAAGTGACCAGTCCCCTCCGCAAACAATTGGAAATCATCCAAAATGAGTTATTTACTTTGGGCAGTCACCTCGCAACGACGGACCCAAAATGGGCCGCAAAATTGCCGAAATTGAATCCACAAGGTGCGGATGGTCTGGAATCCTGGATGGATGAACTTGAGTCCGATTTGCCCGCGCTGAAGAGTTTTGTTTTGCCTGGAGGACATCCAGCTGCTGCAGACGCCCACATCGCCAGAACCGTTTGCCGAAGAGCAGAGCGGCGGTGCGTTGCCCTGCAGCGCGCATCAGAGATCGACCCCATGGGATTGACGTATCTCAATCGACTTTCTGACGCCCTATTCATGGTCGGCAGATGGCTCATTTATGTCACAGGAAGCCAAGAAATTCCTTGGAAACCCAAAGACTGATGCGCAAATGATAACCAAAGACTTGACTCGTATCGAGATTCGGTTATTTTTGCCCGCGAAGAAGCATTAGACTGCGAATCGGCTAATCATGTATTGGACACTCGAACTAGCCTCATATTTAGAGGATGCCCCTTGGCCCGCAACCAAGGATGAGCTCATCGATTTTTCGATGCGCACTGGTGCGCCGCTTGAAGTGGTGGAGAATCTCCAGCAATTGGAGGACGACGGCGAATCCTTTGATACAATCGAGGACATTTGGCCCGATTATCCTTCCAAGGAGGACTTCTTCTTCAATGAAGACGAGTACTGAGACGAAGTCGCTCAGATTTACTGACGCTGGAAAGACATCTTTCGCCAAAAGTAAAGGCGGGACTTTCGTCCCGCCCCACTTGACATTGAACTCAAACGGATCTGAAGATGCCGTTTGTACCACACCAAAGGAGACCAAGCCTTTGGCTTGTACAATGTGATTCAATTGTTTGGCAAAAACAAGTGAGGGCTCTTTTTTTTCGCCATTTTATACCACTTATACCCTTTTTCCACGGCTTCATGGCTATTGAACCGTTTTTTAAAGTCTTTACTCTGGCCTTTCTTTCATCTTCTTCAGCACCCGTCTCCAAGTCGCTCCTGCACGCTGCTCAACCAGAACTTCGCGACCTTCGGTCAGGGTCTTGATTACATCCGCATCCCCATGTCGGACCGTCAATAAAATTAAGTCCGAGAACTGCTCCAATTTGAATCCGTCCCCCAAGGCCAAAATCAGTCGCGCCATTTGCGCATCGCTTCGGTCAGCCAAGATCCCAAAGTGGGTTGCGCTTTGCTGCATCAAACGAACATGGATTCCTGAGTCTCCTAGGGCGCCAAAAACTTTTGTGAGGTGATCTTCCACCAAGAAGCTGCCATCAGCCGTATAAATTTCAATCCAAGTTTGATCATCTCTCCAAATGAACATGGGAACCTCTGGAGTGAGATTCGGAAAAGCGTCAATGCGCGTCGCTGGTCCTTCTGGGTCGAGGAAAGACCTGACCCACAATGGTATGCTCGCGTGCTGCAGGGGCTTAACCGTCCTCGGATGTATCACACTCGCGCCGTAGTAGCTTAATTCCAGCGCCTCAGCATGATCAACTTGGGTCACTGTGACCGCGTCTGAATAGAGCTTCGGATCTGCATTCAGCATACCAGGCACATCCTTCCAAATGGTCACGCTTTGAGCGCCCACGGCCACGGCAAGCAACGCCGCGCTGTAATCGGAGCCCTCTCGACCCAAGGTACTCGTGCTGCCGTCAGCATGGCGACCAATGAATCCCTGGGTGACCACCACCTGTGCGTCTTGACTCATGAATTCTTGTAGGGATTCCCCAGCCTGCAAGAGACTCCCTTCGTCCACTCGAGCAAAACGGTGCGGCCCTGAGGTATGAATGGTGTCTCGGACATCCCACCATCCCACGGACATGCCTGCCTGTGATAACCAGGCCTCCACCAGCGTGGTGCTGGCCAATTCTCCCGCTGCCACGATGGAATCGTAAGCTGCATCCATGGACTTATTCCGGGCATCTTCCGCAGCCGTGTAACACAATTCCATGCGGTTTGTCAACGTTTGTTTGAGTTCAGACGACAACGTCAGATCCTCTGCCACATTTAAGTGCTTTTTTACAATGCTCCGCCACAAAATCCTTCTCTCGCTTTCTCTCGTTTCAGACCAAATTGCTTCAAGGGCATTGGTCGTCTTTCCCATGGCAGAGACCACGACAACGACACGCTCAGAAGATTGGATTTGTTCAGACAACAAGTCGCCAATGCGGCGAATGGCCTTGGCGTCGCGCACTGAAGCCCCCCCAAATTTGTGGGTCACAAGGTTCATGACTCTCGAAATTTTTGTTCTGAGTTTCCAAATGCCCAGTCGTTCAATTGATCTCGTGTAAGCCGACCATTCAGCCACTCCGAACTGAGCGAGGCATTGAACGCCTTGTAAAAACCGATGGCGGAGACATTCCAATCCAGTACTTGCCATTCCAATCGTTGTGCTCCGCGACATTGGGCCACGCTCACCACCTCGTCAAAGAGAGCCCTTCCCACCCCTCGACCCCGCCACATTTCGGTCACGACAAGGTCCTCCAAATACCATGTAACCCCCTTCCAAGTGCTGTATCTGGGATGATGCAGAGCCATTCCAACGACTTGGCCTTCACACAATGCGACAGACACCTCAAAACATCCTGCGACGAAATCTTGAGAAAACTTGCTGAGGGAGAGTGCAACTTCATTTTCAGCACGCTCAAATTTTGCCAACTCAACAATGAGCGCGTGAACCGCAGCAAGATCTTTCTCATGTGCAGGCCTCACGAGGACCTTGGTTGTGGATTGGTTAGAAGACAACACAAGGCGAAGTTACCCCACCTCGAACCCGATTCACCATTACATTACAGTCAGAATTAACCCTCATGGAAAACCTGCCCCTCGCGCCATTGGACGTGATCCTGCTTTTCGTCATGTTGGTGGGCGCCTTGCGCGGATTTTCCAAAGGGCTCATCTTGTCCTTGGCATCCGTGGTGGGCCTTGTTGGAGGCATTTGGGCGGCGTCTTACTTCTCGCATTTGGTGGCTGAGCAAATGGCGCCGCATCTGTCTTGGTCCACCAATTCTATCCACATGTTATCTCTTGCCCTGACGTTCTTAATCGTGGTAATTGGGGTTCGTCTTTTGGCCAAAATTCTTGAGAAAATGCTTGACTTTGTAGCTCTGGGATTCGTCAACAAGTCGGCAGGTGCATTGTTTGGGCTCTTGAAGTATGCCCTTGTCTTGTCTTTTGTGATGATGCTTCTCAATCGGTGGGATGGCTCCCGAAGTTGGTTGCCTGCGAGCAACCAGCCAACCTTACTTCTCGACCACATTGAAGCCCTGGCGCCCGCGTTGATTCCAACATTTAATGACCTTGAACGCCAAGTGCTCGAAAGTGGGCTTCCACCCGACTCTGCAGAAGATCCATGACATCTGAGTGCGACCCCATGCCATCCCAATCTTCTCTAACACTCGCGTAACACTTGATTTTGGGCTCTGTGCCACTGGGACGAACTGTGACCCTCGACCCTAAGTCAGTTACAAACTGCATCACATTGGAGGAAGCCTGTGACAGCGCACGTAGCATTGCACCTTCAGGCGATCTTGCCTCACGTGATTGGAAGTCCAGAATCTCAATGACGCGCTCCCCAGCAAGCTCCATCGGAGGCGCCGAACGGAATTTGAGCATCATGGCTTCAATTTGGGCTCTGCCCTCCCTCCCCTCTTTCACCACAGACATCAGCCCTTCTTTGTACGCGCCGTGACGCCGGTGCAAATCTGCCAAACGATCCAACATGCCCTCCCCTCGCTCGTGTAAGTCGTGTGCCAACTCTGCCAACAAACAGCAACTCTGCACGGCGTCTTTGTCACGCACCTCATCTCCCACGAGATACCCATAGCTCTCCTCTCCGCCCACAACATATTGCGACTTGCCTTCCTCCTGACGGATGGCCTCCGCAATGAATTTAAATCCTGTGAGGGTCTCCTTCACATCTACGCCGTAGTCGTTTGCGATGTCGATGAGCAAATTGGTTGTGACCACGGTTTTGGCCACGAATGAAGGCCGATTCAACTTCCCAGATTCCTGCCATTTGGACAGGACATGGTCAGCCAACAGGGCCGCAGTCTCATTTCCATTGAGCAACACAAACCCTCGGGCCCCGTTAGGCACAGCGAGACCAACACGGTCAGAATCGGGGTCTGTTCCCATGACCAAAGAGGCCCCAACTTCTTTCGCCAAGGCCACAGCTTGAGCCAAGGCTGGTCCTTCTTCCGGGTTGGGGCTGGAAACGCTCGGGAAATCCCCATCAGGAATGGCTTGAGAAGCCACTTCGTGGACATTGCGGAATCCAAAAGCCTTCAACGCTGGGGGTACTGCGATTGCTCCCGTCCCGTGCAAGCCCGTGAAAACAATGGGGAGATCTGAACCATGTTGAACCAAATGCGAAGACAATCGAAACTTCAGCAACATGGAACGAAATCGTTCGTCCCATGAGGCATCCAAAACGCGAATTCCATCGGGGCTTCGGGGAACCGGAACTGATGCGTCAAGGGCACGAACCTCTGCCACCAACTGAGCGTCTTCTGGTGCCACAACTTGTCCTCCGTCCGAAGCGTACACTTTGTATCCATTGTATATCGGAGGATTGTGGCTGGCCGTCACCACAACACCTGCCAAGGCTCCCAGCTCTCGAACTGTCCAAGACAATTGTGGTGTAGGGCGCAATTCAGGATAAAGCCACGCTTCAAAGCCATTGGCGGAGAGAACCTCAGCAGTGATTTGGGCAAACTCTTGACTGCGATGTCGGCTGTCACATGCCACGGCAACGCGCCAAGGTGATCCTGACGGCGCCTCGCCATGCACCTTCTTCAGATGATTGGCCAAGCCTTGGGTGGCATTTGCAATGGTGGTCGCGTTGATGCGATTCGTCCCAGGACCCATTTTGCCCCGAAGACCTCCCGTTCCAAAAGACAAATCCCTGTAAAAAGCATCGATGAGTGCTTCTCGGGAATCCTCGTCGGATTCACAAGTTTCCAGCCAATGTCGAACTGTGTTTCGCGTTTCCTCGTCGTGAGGCGGCCGCGTCCAAGGCTCTGCCCTGTCTCGTGCGTCATTCAGGATGGATTCATTTGTCATGGGAAGGCCAAAGTTCACAAATCCAAATCAACCGCAGGCTTGTTTCAAAGCCCAAACCTGAGTGAGAGCATCTATCCATGTTTGTGTGGGCCAACCCATGACGTCGCGCAATGGCTCCCCGTCTAAAACGCTCCAAGAAGGTCGATTTGCCGGTGTTGGAAATGCCTCCGTCGCCACGCGGTCGACGGGAACGTCAAGACCAGCCATCTCCATGATTTTCGTCGCAAATCCATGCCAGGTTGTGGGGTGACCTGCATGCGCAAAATGCCATACGCCCTGCGGCATGTTTGTGCCCCTCTCTGCCATGTCGAGTAAAGCATCCGCCAAGACCGGAGCCGCAGTAGGAATCCCAAATTGGTCGTCCACAACTTTGAGCTCTCTATGGAGAGCGGCAAGGTGAAGCATTGTATTCATGAAATTTCGACCCTCCGAGTCGTAAAGCCAAGCGACACGGACAACGGCACCAGCAACGCCTGAATCCAAAAACTCTTTTTCACCTGACAATTTGGTTCTTCCGTAGACGGTCTTCGGATCTGTTGGATCGTCAGGGTTTAAGGGTCGCCGCGGCCCATGGCCAAACACGTAGTCTGTACTGATGTGAATCAAGGAAGCGCCTGAATCTCGACACGCTTCAGCAACATTGCGTACTGCGGTGGCATTGACTTTAGACGCTTGAGACACCTCGGATTCTGCGCGGTCAACATCCGTGAAAGCCGCGGTGTGGATGACCACAGAAGGTTGGTAACAAGCTATGGCTTTGATTACAGCATCCCGATTGCACACGTCCAAATCATCATGATCGAGTCCCACTACAGTCAAATTCGCACGTCTCTCGGCACAAGAAAGCAGTCTTTTGCCGAGCTGACCTGCGGCGCCAGTGATCAAAATGGAGTTTGGCGTGCTTGTCATTTCTCCCACAAACATGGCTCTGAACCCGCATACCACACCAAACGCTGCAGTATCTTTGCTCTCCATCATTTGTGAACAACCTGTTTGGCACGATGCTTGGATGTGATTTCATTGATGAAACGAAAAGTGAAAGAGATGACCCAAAATCGTAGTCTAAACGAAGCGCCCCTGCGCTTTTTGGCGATGGCCTTGGCGTTGGTTGCTTCCATTGGAGGCGCCTTGTCCCAAACCAATCCCCTAGATGTTGTAGAGGTTCCTGAAGAAGACATCCTTCTTAAGGAAAAGTGGCGTCACGTGGGCTTACATCTCTTCTCGGATGTTCCAGGAGACGACCTGGAATCTGTTCTTGATGAACCCTCATATGGCTTTGCACTTACCTACATGAAGCACGATCGCAAGGGAATTCTTGACGGCGGGTTTGATGCTGGTTTTCAACCCATTGGTGGTCTCGATACCACAATCATTATGGATGCCAACGGCACCAGCACCCCTGGGTCCTTGCGCGTGCGGAATCAATTGGCACATGCCCACTGTCTGTTGCGTTTGACTTTATTCCAGAACTCTGGCTTTCAACCTTTTTTAGAAGG